>CANRIY010000018.1 GCA_947630775.1 uncultured Clostridia bacterium
AGAATGTCCCGAAGGATCTCGCCGCTATAGCGTACTGTTCATCCCCGCGAGATTCTTCGGGAATTGCGCTTCGGACTAAATATGACAATTCGGCTACTTCGCGCCAAGGGCGGCGCTCGTGCCGCGCTTAGTGCAATAGAACGCGCGCGGGGCAGAATGACGCGGGGGGGCGACACCCCCTCAGTCACCTGCGGTGACAGCTCCCCCTCAAGGGGGCGCCAAGGAGTGGGGACGCAAGGGCGCGTGACAGCTCAGGCGGAAAAGGCTCCATAAATAGAATGGTCGCCTTTTCCCGCCATCCCTAAGGAAGGACACCTCAAGGGGGAGCCAAGGAACCCCGCTTATTATGAAAGTCCGCCCGAAAAGGGCGGACTTTCATAAAGACAAAGAAGCGTTATTGTTTTTTCCTGCGTTTGATGAGGAGAAGGGGGCAAAGGAGCAATGCCCAAAGCGGCGCGCCGTTGAAATTCCCGTGACAGCCGCTCCCTTCGCTCTGCGGTTCGGGCTCGGCGGGTTTCTCCGATTCTTCGGGTTTTTCGGGCTTGGGCTCGGGTTCAGGATCGGGATCAGGATCGGGATCAGGGTCAGGCTCGGGTTCGGGCTCGGGCTCAGGCTCGGGTTCGGGGTCGGGTTCAGGATCGGGATCAGGCTCAGGTTCAGGCTCGGGGTCAGGCTCGGGGTCGGGCTCGGGTTCGGGTTCAGGTTCGGGATCGGGGTCGACGGGCTTTTCGGGGAGAACGATCTCCACTTCCGCCGTAACGGACTCATAATTTTTCGCGTCGGCGCCCGTATAGACCGCCTGTGCCGTCATCACGCCGTCACCGCTGACGGGCAGATCTCCGTCCGCCCATTCCCAATTTGCGGGAAGAGGGATCTCCGAGAGGGTCTCTGCATCCCCTGCCGCAACGCGTTCGGGCGCGACTGGGCTCTTCGCTTTCAGGATCTGATAGGAGAACGTGATCTCGCCCGTATAATTTCCATGAAAGACGGCCGTGACCGTCACGACGCCCGCGTTGATGAGATCGGGAGAGTAGGCAAGGGTATACGAGCCTTCCTCGGGCGCTTTCCCCCGCACGGTGAGGGTGGGGGCAAGTTTGATCTCCTCACCCGTGTACACAACGTTGTGCAGCCCCGCCGCCGTGACGTCCTCTGCCGTGAGCGGGCGGGGAGAGATCGTGAAATATCCTACCGCACTGCCCTCCGCAAGCCCCTTGCCGGCCACGGTGACGCTCGCCATGCCGGCGTTGAGATTGGAAGCGTAAGAGGCCGTGTACAGCTCTGCGGGGACGAGTTCCCCGTCGAGCATGACGGTGAATGCGGGGCAGACAGGCGAACCGTCATAGACAAATTCCGTCTCGGAGAAGACGACCGTCGCACGGCTCAGATCGTAATGCTTCTCTTCCTCCCCGAATACTGCCCTGAAGAGGGTATCCGCGGCGATCAACGCCTTCCCGCGGCAGAGCGCGCCGCCCGCCAGCCAGCCGCGGAAGTCTTCCCGTTTTAGTTCGGGAAGCTCCACTTCCGTGCCGAAGGGGACGTACTTCCCTTCAAGATAAGTTTCGCCGTCGAAAAAGTCGTAGCGGAAGCATCCTTCGTAGATGGGAATGAGTTCCTTCACCGAGGCAGGTGCGCTCCCGCCCGCGGGATAGATCTCGCCGTCCCGTGTTTTCCAGCGCACGATCTTGTCCGTCCCGTCCGTGCGGGGCAGGTAGAGCGCCCCGTCCGCGCGCAGGGAATATTCCCTTTTGCCGCTCTTAAAGCACAGGGTGAGGACGGCATTCTGTTCCGTCACGCAGTCGAACGTCATATCCCGCGAGGGCGCGAGCGTGTCGCCTGTATGATAGACGTCATTTGTGGAAATATCTCTGTATTCCTTGATATAACGGCCGTCGGGCGTGAGCGATTCTTCGCCGAAGACAAACGTGCCGTGCACCGTGCAGGACGTCTCCGTTCCGTCGATGCGGAAGGTGAGCGTGCGGGCGGCCTCTCCGAAGAGGATCTGCCCGTTTTCGTAATACGCCTGTTTGCCGTCCGCGGTGATGCGGGAGAGTTCCTCTTCGGAAGGCTCGGTTTCCGCTGTGACGGTAGCGTCTCCCGCCAGAGTGAGACGGAGAGAAGGGAGCTCCCCGGCCAAGGTGAGCGAAGCGTTCTTCGCAAGCTGGATGTCCGCGCCTTCCCCCGCAAAGGTGCAATCTTCGAGCGTCAGGGAGTTTGTCACGGAGATGAAGCCCGCAAGCCCGCCCGAGCAATTCGAGAACGAACAATGCCGCAAGACGGTCTTATTTTGGGAGAGGATCGCCCCGCCGCCCATGGTGGAGACGCAGCCTTCGAAGTCCGTATATTCCGCCGTGAAGGTGCCGCTTCCCGCGTAGATCGGGGGGTAGATCTTGGACACGGTACCCCCGTCGATGATGATGTGGGCGGAAGGCTTTCCCGTAAGGGTGACGTTCGCGCAGATCTGGAAGAAGAAACTGCTCCCCGCGTTGCCGATGCGGATATCCCCCGTGACGCTGTCGTCCACTTTCAGGGTGAAGTCTTTGTAACACGCCTTGTTGCCGATGGAGCAGTCCGCAAGGAGATAGACCGTGCCGCCTTTTTCAACGTGATCGATCCCGTCGAGCAAGGTGTCGTAATGCACCTCTCCCACGCGGCACACGCCGTCGGCCGTTTGTGCTTCGCCCGCCTTGGCGGGGAGACTCTTTTCGCTCGTTTCGAAGAAACGGTTGACCGCGACGACCTGATAGAATGGCTCCGTTTGATATTTCGTCTCATCCGTGAACTGCACGGAGCGCGTGAAGCCCGCAACGGCGTAGGAAGTCCCGTCCGCCGAGACGAGCACTTCGTACCCGAGATGCGCGGGATCCTGTTTGCCCGAGACGGACAGGGTATGCTTGCCGTCCGTATTCTTGACGGAGACCGTCGGGCGGGCGCCGTCGTAGGGATGGCTCTCGTTCTGGCGGATGAAGTCATATTCCGCGTCGTCGGCATAGTAGAAGCGGTCGAATTTTTCCCCGATCTCCTTCTTCTCCCTCGCCTCGTCCATGAGCGTGCGATAGGTTTGGGACGCATTTTCGGCGATGAAGCGGGAGCCGCTCAGGTACATGCCCCAACGCTCAAAGTAGTTTTCGAGATCCACTCCCGTGACGAGGGAGGAATAGTAAACCATGCGCTCCTCCGTACCGAGCTCCGTGCCGCGGGTCCCGTGGCGGTACATGTCGTTGAGCTCTGCCCAATATCCCGGGAAGCATTCTTCGAGGTACCACCAGACCATATAGTTGCGGTCGTAGGTCGGCCCGCCCGTATAGAGGATATGGATATCCCTGTATGCCTCATAGGTATTCGTCCCGTCCCGCACGAGTTTTTCGAAGGATTTGCCATAGGGCTGGTATTGGGAATTGACGGACATGCCGAGCAGTTTGAGATAGGCAAAGGTCGCGCTCATGTTGTTCGTCGTCTCGTCCAGCCTTCTGCCGTCCGTGTCGAGCATGTGCCCGATCTCATGCCCCATTGCATAGATGGAATAATCGCCCGACCCGTGCTCCCCGACGGGATTTTTGTTGTTATAGAAGTTCGCGAACCAGTAGTGTTCGTTGTAGAATCCGATATGGTAGGCGGAAGCATATGCCCCCGAATCGGGAATGGGCTGCATATAGCGGAAATTGAGCCGCACGCCTTCGATGCGGGGATCGTAATACTCCCCGAAGGGGGAATCGGGGCTTGTCGGAATGCCGTTGAACTCATAGAGCGCGGTGAAGAAATCTCCCCACAGCTCCAGATTTTTCTGCGGATCGATCGTATGATGGACGAGATAGGTGTCGTACAGGCTCGAGGCCGTCGTGGTGAAGAAGGCGAAATCGGTGGAAAGCTCCGCAAGATCGGGGATAGAAGGGTCTGCCTCCCGCGCTTCTTCATACGCCGCGAGCGTGCCGAGGAAGGCCGTTTCGTCGCCGTCCTTTTCGAATACGGGATAAAAACCGCCGCCCTCGATGTAGAGGCGCACGTCCTTTGTCTGTTCTTCGGGCGTATAGGGGTTTACGATGTAGACGGGTCCCGCGGTCTCCTTGGAAAAGGTAAAGGTGTTCGCCCCGCGGTAGAGCGTGACGGAAGTTCTGTAATAATTATAATACCCGTGATGGGCGGTCATGACGATGCGGGGAAGGTGGGCGGCGTCCTCCGATTCGACATATACCGTAAAAGTCTCGTTCGGGACGCCGTAGATCCCCGTGATGAGAAGATCGGACGCGGCGTAGTGCCATTTGAGCGTAATATCGGAATAACGTTCTACATTGCCGAACTGCGCGATGCGGTTTCGGGCGTCTTCTTCGGTGGAAAACTCCCGCATGGGGTCGAATTTGACATTGCCGTGCAAAACTTCCTCCGCACGGTCGAAAACGGCGGGGTCGACGCCCGTCACGCTGTTTTTCAGGGCGCCGAGCGCCGCTTCGCTCCTGTATTCTGCCGAAAGCTCCGTGCGCGTGTAGTCGGTGAAGAGGCCGGACAGAGAGTCGGGCAACTCCGAGAGAATGACGGCGTCTGCGGAAGCGGGAAGGGGGGCGGGCGAGAGAAGCAGGACCCCCGCAAGCGCCAGAAGCGCCGAAAGGGCCGCAAAGACGGGAAGAAGGAACGATCTCATGCGTTTTATCATGTTTATGCCTCCTTCAGATCGAATACGCAGAAGCGCGCCGACCCGCTGAACGAGAAGGCGATCTCCCGCTCTGCGGCGACCGTGCTCCCCGTGCGTACTTCAACGGAATATGTCCCGTCCGCAAGGGCGAGGGCGGCGGCGCCGTCCGTAAAGTCGGCGATCCTGCAAAGACCCGCGGAGCCGTCCTCTTCGACCGTGCAGATCTGGAGCACATAGTCCTTCCCGCCGCCGTTCTTCAAAAAGACGGTGAAGGAATGAAGATACGCCCCGCTGTCGTTCTGTTCCGCCCTGCGGACGGAGAGGGAGACGGGGTGCGTGCCGTCCGAATAGACGACGGGGCAGTCGAATGCCTCGGGAAGCTCGCATTGCAGGTATCCGCGCTTGGCGGCGTCGGGCAGGTCGTTCTTCCCCGCCTGCATCTGCGCCGAAGCGATGGAGAGGCCGTCTTCCCCGCAGACATCGACTTTCAAAGAAGTAAGTTCCACGCCCGTATCAAAGGAGAGGCCGACGGAAAACGGGCCATCCATGTCCGAGCCCCCTCCGCAAGACGCGAGGGCGAAGAGAGAAATGCCGAAGAGCGCCGCAAAGAATTTTTTCATAAATATCTCCTCTTGTCTGCGGGTAGTGCGGAAGGTGCATAAAGCTGCGGAACGGGGTCCGCATCCTCTTCTTCGAGCCCTTCCGACACGCGCCACGCATGGATCGTTTCATAGCGGTCGATCCCGCGCTGCATCATATTGAGAAATCCCTGCGCACTCATGGCGCCCGTGTGCGATTCCATAATGACGCCCTCGCAGTCCACGAGAATGGACGTCGGGAACGCAGTGGCGAGCGCACGGTTGAAGTAAGCGCGGAGCCATGCGTCGTGGATCACGATCATGGGAACATTGGTCTCCCCGCGGTAGCCCGTAAGGTCGCAATTCGTCTTGTTTTTGAATCTGCGGGCGGCGTTGATGTCGCCGATGGTGTCAAGAAGGATGCAGGCGACTTCCTCGCCGTACGGCGTTCCGCTCCCGGTAAGGGTGTGATAGGCGGCGACGAAGGCGGGCATTTCCGAAACGCATGCGGGGCAGGTCGTGAAGTACATATTGATGAGCACCGCCTTGTGCCCGGAGAAGATCTCGGAAAGTTTCATGACCCTGTCCTGCTCCTGCGTGAGCCCGACGACGGTGACATCCATATCATACATGACCGAGCCGATATAGTATTTGAGACCGGACGGAGGGGCAGTTTTGATCATGGCCGCGGGGAGCCTGATCTCGAGTTCGGGAGAAAGCGGCGAGATGGGGTAGCTCTCCTTAGGGACCGAATAGCCGAAGGGCGCGCCGCTGACCTTGACGTTGTAATGATCGGTCGGAAGGGTGAGCGAGACGTTCATGCCGTACATGCCCCCCGCCTCTTCGCCCGATTGTGTGCAGAAGCTGACGCGGATGGGGGAATCCGTCGGGAGCGGGCCGCCCGACGTCGTGCGGAGCCGCACGGTGTATGTCGTCTCCTTGGGAAGGGGATCGATGGGGGTCTCCTCCGTTCTGTCGTTGCAGCCGCCGTTGAGGCAGTGGCGGGACATCGACCCGTAAGAATCGGTCGTCGGCTCGACGTCGACCGTGAAATTTTGGTCGTACCTGTGCCCGAGGGGGGCGACGTCCTGCGTCTCCTCTTTGCCGCAGCTCTCGCAGGAGCGTTCCTCTTTGCCGGGCTGTGTGCAGGTGGGCTCGACCGTCCGCCGCCATTCGCAAAAGGCATGGGGCAATGCGGGAATGGGGGTCTCGCGCAGCTTTTCGCCGCATGTTTTGCAGAAGACGGCGCTCATGCCCGCCTCGGCGCAGGTCGCCTCTTTGACGGTGCGCGGAAGATCTTCCCGATGCCCCGTGGCGGGAATATTTTCGGTCTCCTTTGCACCGCAGCGGGAGCAATTCTTTTCGAGGCTCCCCGCCGACGTACAGCCGGGGGCGACGTACGTGCCGTTTTTCCAGTCATGCCCGAGGGCGGGAATGATCTGTTCCTCTTCCCGCTTGCCGCAGACTTCACACTGCGCACAGCGCAATCCGTCTTCGGTGCAGGTCGCCTCCTCGATGTCGCGGACGGCGCTCCACTTGTGCTCTGTAAGAGGGATGGTTTCCTCCCTCGTCTCGCCGCAGCGGGTGCATTTGATTTCTTTGACACCCGTCTGGGTGCAGGTCGCCTGTTTTTTGACCGTCTCTTTGTAGGCATGCCCGAGGGCGGCGATCTCCTCCCCGTCCCGTTCGGCGCCGCAGACCTCGCAGACCGTGGAATACTTGCCTTTTTCGGTGCAGGTGGGCTCTTGGCGGACGGCGGGTTCTCCCCATGTGTGTCCGCAGGGCGGGAGTTCTTCTTCCGCACTCTCGCCGCAGCGGGTGCAAGTCCGCCTGATATACCCCGCAGTCTCGCAGGAGGCGTCCTCTCTTTCCGTCACCTGAAAGTCATGGCCGACCGCATCGAGCACAACACTCTGCGTTTCGCCGCAGTTCGTGCAGACGCGCGTCCGCACGCCGCTTTCGGTGCAGGTCGGGGCAGTCTCTTCCCATGCGCCGAAGGTGTGGACGCATACCGCCGCAGCCTGTGCCTGACCGGAAGACAAAACGTCGCATGCCGAAAAAGCGGCCGCGCCCGCAAACAGGATGATACAAAAGATCGGAAGAAAGATCGATTTTTTCATGATCGCCGCCTCGTGATGATCGTTTTCCATCATAATTATACTATAAGAATGCAATTTCGTCAACCCTTTGAGGAAAATGGAAGCAAATGGACGCGTTTGACCGCGTGAAAGATGAAAAAAATGAGAAAAATATTTCAAATCCTTTGCCAATCGTCCGTAAGAATGCTATAATTTATGAAAGTACGGACGGAGACGGGGAAGATGCACGAAGGACACAGGCAGCGCATCATAGAAAAGCTATCTTCCAATGAGAAGCTCGAGGATCATGAATTGCTCGAGATCCTGCTTTTCAATGCGATCCCGCGCAAGAATACGAATGATATCGCCCACAATCTGCTCGATGCCTATGGGAGCCTTTTCAACGTGCTCCATGCGGATATGGAGTCCCTCATGGCGGTGGAGGGGATCGGGCGTTCGACGGCCGCGTATCTTACGACGGTGGGGCAGATCTATGGGCGGATCGGCGCACGGCGCATGCAGAAGACCCCGAATCTCATCTTCAATTTCTCCTCCTTCCACGAGTATGTCGCCGAACGCTACCGCGGGCTCAATGTCGAGGTCGTCGACATCTTCAGCATCGACGCGCGGAACAGGTTGAGCTATAACGTGACTTTTTCGACGGGAGAATCGGACCGGGTGGCCATCTCCGCCGAGAAGCTCTCGGGGATCCTCGCCTCCCAGCATCCGAGCGGGATCGTCATTTCCCACAATCATCCCGATTCCACTGCCCAACCCTCCACACAGGACGACGATTTCACGAAACGCATGCACCTTTTGTGCAGCCTGAGCGGCGTAAAACTTTACGAGCACGTCATCATCGGCAAGGACGGGGCGTTCAGCTATTTTGTCAGCGGGCGGCTCGAAGCGATCAGGCAGGATCTCGATATCGACACCCTCGTCTGCCGCCCGATCGTAGAAAAACACAAGTGGTAACGTTTTCTGTCCTCTTCTTGGGGGAGGGCATGTCCGGATTGGAACTTCGGGATCCTTCGGGACTTGCAATCCGGACTTCGTACGACTCACCGTCTCAGGATGACGCTGTGGGCGAAGGGAGCAGGATCAGCCCGAAAGGATAGAAAAAGCCCGCCGATCGTATCGGCGGGCTTTGGATCTTTCCTTATTCTTCAAGGAACATTTTGTTGTTGAGCGCGATCATAACGCCGTCGAGGATCGTAAGGATCCAGAACTCGCCGAGAAGCGTGATGACAAGCGCCATAACGAGGTTGACTACGCTCTGATTTTTGAGGAATGCAGACCATCTGACAAGAAGGTCAACGATCCAACCAACGAAAGGAATGATAAGCAGTACGATCTGAATTATCTTGCTCTGCTTATGAAACCAAACATCAAAATTCATAACACTATCTCCTTTTCATTTTGATACTGTTATTGTACACACTTTTTCCGCGCTTGTCAATAGCTTGACGAAAAAATTTACAAAATCTTTTCTTTTCCGCCAGTCTCCGTCAATTCTTTTCGGAGGAAGGGCTCGCCCGTCTCTACGTCCTTCCAGAGAAAGACGCCGTTTTCGAGGACGAGATAGGAATGGGGGGAATTTCCCTTCGGAATGGAGACCGAGCCGCAGTTCACATAGGTGCAGTTTTCCCGCTCCTCGAAGGCTGGGACGTGGAAATGTCCGTTGATGAGAATGTCGCCGCGGCGCAGAACGGCGGGCGTCAGGTGTCCGTGGGCGAGGACTGCCGTGCGGTTTCCGAAGGGGAGAAGGGCAAAGTCCGCTTCCACGGGAAATTCGAGCACCAAGGTATCGACCTGACTGTCGCAATTCCCGCGGATGCAGAGGATCCGCTCCTTCAGCCCGTTGAGAATGGCGGCGCACTTCAACGTATCATATGCGCGGGGCAGAGGATTCCGTGCACCGTGATAGAGAAGATCCCCGAGAAGAATAAGTTTTTCGGCGCCTTCCGCAAGAAAACGCTCCTTCAGAAGTTCACAGTAGTAAGATGAGCCGTGAATATCCGATGCAATGACGTATTTCATGATCGATTCTCCGATAAAATTTCTTTCATTTTTGCGATCACCCCGCCCTCGGTATTGGCGGGGATGATGTTTCCGATGAGGGTCTTCAGGGGCGGATAGGCGTTTTCGGGCACATATGCCTTCCCGCAGGCGGCGAGCATCCCGTAATCGTTCATATGATCTCCGAAGGCGGCGCATTCCTCTTTTTTGAAGCCGAACGCCCCCTGCAAAAAGCGGACTGCTTCCCCCTTATCCGCTTCGGGCGCGGAGACGTCGCACCACTCCGGGCCCGAAAGGATCGTCCTGAGCCCCGTAAGGCGCGGGGGGAGAAGTTTGATGCAGTTTTCGGCGGCGCCCAGCCCGTCGTAGACGGCGACCTTGCAGACCGCCTCCTTCCCGATGACCGTGCCGAGATCTTCGACCTGCACGCAGTTCGTATACGCCGCGAAACTGATACTGCGGAAGGGCTCCGCGGCGTCCTCTATGTAAGCGGAATGTTCGCCGCAGAGAATGGGATAGAGATGGGGTACGGAGCGGATCTCGTCCAGGATCTCCTTCAGGCGCCCGTCGGGGATGGGGACGAGGCGGAGCGTCTCTTCCCTGTACTTGACGAGGGCGCCGTTTTCGCAGATGAAGATCACTTTATCGGCGACGGGCGCAAATAATTTTTTGAGGTTGGCGTACTGTCTCCCGCTCGCGGGCGCAAAGAGAATGCCCCGCCCGTAAAGCGCGGCGATGAGGGAGAAGGTCTCCGCGGGGAGATTTCTGTCTCCGTCGAGGAGGGTCCCGTCCAGATCGGTAGCGAGAAAACGTATCATATCTCAAAGAAGCGGCGCGGCGAGCCGCAAGAGGCGGGTGAGTGCGCCGCGAAGTTTCGGTTCGGGCGGAAGGGGGGTGCCCCCCGCCCATGCGCCGAGGAAATCGCGCGCAAGCGACTCCGCAAGGGTTTTGTTTTTGACCGCAATGCCGCACTCCGCCTGCAAAAACAGGCTGCGGAAGTCTAAATTATAGGACGAAACAAACACCGTATCGTCCGAAAGTACGCTCTTTGCGTGCAGAAAGCCGTCCGTGTATTCGAGCACCCGCACGCCGCACCGCTCGAGTTCATGCGCATAGGAGCGGGTGAGGAGAAAGGGGAGCCGTTTATCTGGAATGTGCGGGATCATGAGGCGCACGTCCGCCCCCGCAAGCGCGGCGCTTTCGATGGCCTGCATGAGCGCCGTATCGGGCGCGAGGTAGGGGGTATTGAGATAGAGCCGCCTCTTTGCGCCCGCGATGAGGCGGAGGAGCAAAAACCGCCCCGCGCGGTGTTCCCTTTCGTTTGCGTCGTCCGCAATGACGGCGCAGGGGATGCTGCCCCCTTCCGCGGGGGATAAAAGGAGCGGAGACGGATCCAAGGTACCCCATGTCCGCGCGAACAGCTCCGAAAAGCGTCCCGCGACCGCACCCGTGACGCGCACGGCGCTATCCTTCCAGTGCCCGAAACGGATCTTTTCGCCGATGTATTCGTCCGCAAGATTGATGCCGCCCGTGTAGGCGATACGGTTGTCGATGACGATGAGTTTTCTGTGATCCCGCCTGCCCGCCTTGCGGGAGGGGAAGCGGATGGGACGGAACACGCACGCCCTGATGCCGCGCACGGCAAGCTCCTTTTCGTAGCCTTCACGGAGCGTCGTTGAACAGCCGAATCCGTCGTAGATGAGGCGGATCTCCACGCCTTCCGCCGCTTTTTGCTCCAAAACCGAGAGCACGTCTGACCAAAATATCCCCTCGGAGAGGATATAAAACTCCAAAAATACGGACGATTTCGCCGTCTTGAGGTCGGTGAGAAGCTTTTCGTACATCTCTCTCCCGATGGGGAAATATTCTGCGGAAGAAAGGCGGCTTTCCCTGAGCCCGCAGAGCGTCTCCGCAAGGGCGCCTTCGGACGTTTTTGAGGATCGGTTCTCGGACATGCCCCCATTAAAATCTGTCATACGGGGGCGGCTGAAAAAGAGAAGGCACAGTATGGCGCCCATCCACGGCAGGAGCAGGATCAGGACGGTTTTGGAGATCTTATACTCCGCGGGGGAGCGGTCGCAGGCGACGGCGAGCGCCACCGCGAGCGAAAAAAACCTCTCTGCGGCGGCGATGGGCGCAAGCGCACGGGGCAGCCACAGGGAGAGAAATACGCCCGCCAGAAGAATGAAGAGCGCAAGAAGTGCAAAGGCAAACAGTCTGCCGCAAAAAAACAGGCGAAGTTTCCGCATAGGAGAGAAGCGCCGCGCGGTTTCCCGGACGGCGCTATGTATCTCAGATCAGGCTGACGATGTTGACCTCGCTGACGTCGTGCTCGGGGTGCTCCTCATAGGTATCGAAGAACTTCCCGACTTCTGCGGGACGGATGTAGCGTGCGGAGAAGCCTTCCGTATCGACCGCATGGGTGATGATGAGGTTGAGCGCCCGCTCGAGCTCCGTCACCTTCTGCACAAAGTGGATGGAGAGCTGTTTTTTGAGCGCTTCGTCCAAGGAGAAAGCGGCATTGTCGGGCACGAAGCCGCAATAGACGGTGTTCGTCTTGGGAGCGCTGACGCGGAAGGGCGTCTTGTGGTTGTTCCCGGGGGCGCCGATCGCAAAGATCGCGCCCGAGGCGAGCCTTCCGCCCGTGATATTCGCAACGCCGTCCAAAAGGGAATCGTCCGCGGGGAGCGTATAGTAGATGCCGCAGGTGCGGGCAAACCCGAGGCGGGCGGGGTCGGCGTCGATGAGAATGGGGGAGACCTGCTGATAGATGAGGAGCTGGCAGATGAGGATCCCCATGACGTTTGCGCCGATGACGGCGATGTGCTGGCCCTTTTTGACGTCGAGCCGTTCGATGGCGGCACGCCCGAGGGCGACATAGTGCGCAATGAGGGCGCGTTCATCATTGAGAACGTCGGGAATGGGGGTCATATCGTCGGGCGAGACGAGCGCAAAATCACGCAAAAATCCGTCCTGCGTCTGCCCGCAGACGGCGTATTCGTCCTCCGAGAAGTCGATCTTTTCGGTGCCCGTATAGGGGCGGGCGCGGAAGGTATGCAGAAGGACGCGCGTTCCCTTGGGGAAGAGGGGGTCGGAATTTTCGTCGGCGATGAAGCCGACCGCAAAGCGCCCCGGGACGATGGGATACTTCGCCTTGAGCGTGCCGTGGTATAGCGCCGCATCCACGCCGCTCAGAAAGACCTTTGTGATGCGCACCCTGAGAAGCCCGTTTTCCGCCGCAGGCGTCCCCTCCGCCGCGGGAGCTTTTTCCGCCGCAGAAGTCTTGTCTTCCAGCTTCTGTAATTTCCCGGGGGCGATGAATTTCCAGACGTTCATAACCACTCCTTACCGCAATTTCCGCAAATTCTTATTTTATTATACCGCAACAGGAAAAATTTTGCAAGTGTTTCCCCCGAAAATCGTGCGGGGACGCCCTGAAATTTCAAAATGAAGCGAAGTTTTTTCGTTTGGCATGAAAAATAAGTTGACGAAAGCGGAAAAAACGGATATAATAGTCGGGTAAAGAGAAAAGAACACAGCGAGGTGATACTATGAAAAAGGATATTCATCCCAAATATCACGAAGTCACGGTCGTCTGCGCCTGCGGCGAAACGTTCAAGACGGGTACGACGAAGGACGTCGAATTGATGAAGGTGGATATTTGCAGCAAGTGCCATCCCTTCTTCACGGGCAGGCAGAAACTGGTCGATACCGGCGGGCGTGTCGATAAATTCAAGAAAAGATACGGCATTTAACGACATTCAGCCCTTCTTCCCGAGGGCTGTTTTGTTTTTTTCCGCATTCTTCATGCAGGTGCGAATCCAAAAACCATGAGAAAGAAACCCAACCGTACATACATCGGCGGACAGGCGGTGATCCAAGGGGTCATGATGCGCGGAAAGCGCGGCATGGCGACCGTCGTCCGCGACGACAAGGGCGAGATCCAGACGGAGGCGCTCCGTATCACTCCGCCCGAAAAGAGGAGTTTTTGGACGCGGGTGCCCATCGTGCGCGGCGTCATCAACTTCTTCTCTTCGCTCGTCCTCGGCATGAAAGCGCTCACGCGGAGCGCGGACGTTGCGATCACGGAAGAGGAAGAGGCGCCCCCCTCCAAACTCAGCAAATGGATGGCGGAGCACTGGAAGATCAGCGCGTCGGACATGATCTCCGCGATCTCTCTGGTCTTGGGCGTCGGTCTGGCGCTCGTGCTCTTCCTCTGGCTGCCGCAGTTCCTCACGGGGCTGATCTCCGACAACGTCGCGGGCATCCCCGAAGGCGGGGTGTGGTATTGCCTCATTGAGGGCGGCATGCGGCTCGTCATTTTCGTCTTTTATATCCTCTTCACGCTGTGCTTCAAGTCCCTCAGGGAGACCTATATGTATCACGGCGCGGAGCATAAGACGATCAACTGCTATGAGTACGGGCTCCCGCTCACGACCGAAAACGTCAAAAAGTGCTCCCGTTTGCACGACAGATGCGGCACGACCTTCATCTTTTTGGTGCTCATCATCTCCATCGTCGTGTTCGCGTTCGTGAGCCTGCCCCTCAACCTCATGTACGACCATTTCGGGCTCACGGGGTTTGTGACGCGGCTCATCTCCATCGTCGCAAAACTTTTATGTCTCCCGCTCGTCGCGGGGATCTCCTACGAGATCTTAAAATTCCTTTCGCTCTTCCAGACTCCGCTCCTTCTGCCCCTGAAAGCCCCCGGCTTTTTGCTCCAGATGCTCACGACGCGGGAACCCGAGGACGATATGATCGAATGCGCCATCCTCGCCTTCCGCAAGGCGTATGAGATGGATGACGATCCCGATTCGCCCGAAAAATTCTTTGTGACCGAGACCAAACTTCTGAAATTGCTTCCCGATATGAAGCGCAGTTTCGCCGCCCGCGACATCGACGAGGCGGACGCGGAGTGGATCGTGAGCATGGAGCTCGGGATCCCCCGCAGTGAGCTCAAGACGGAGCGCGTCATCACGCGGACGGAGTGCGGGAAGATCCTCTCCGTCTTCGAAGAGCGGCTCACGGGCAGACCGCTTTGGTATATCTTCGGCAATACGGAATTTTACGGCTACACCCTCAAGGTGGACGAGCGGACGCTCATTCCCCGCCCCGAGACGGAGGAGCTTGTCCGCGAGGCGCTCTCCTTCCTCAAAGACGGGGACAGCATGCTGGATCTGTGCACGGGGAGCGGCGCGGTCGCGATCGCCGTCGCATGCGAGGCGGCGAAGGACAGGGCGGTGACCGTCGTCGGCTCGGATATCTCCGAGGAAGCCCTCGAGGTAGCGAAGGAGAACGCGCGGCAGAACAAGGCGAACGTCAGCTTTGTCGCGAGCGACCTCTTCAAAAACATCCGCGGGAAATATAACCTCATCACCGCGAATCCTCCCTATATCAAGCACGGGGAGATCGAGACGCTTGCCCGCGAAGTGCGGGATTTCGAGCCCCGCATCGCCCTCGACGGCGGCGAGGACGGCCTTGATTTTTATCGGCGGATCGCCGAAAAGATCGGGCGGTACATCGTCCGCGGCGGCATGCTCATGGTCGAGTGCGGCGAAGGGCAGGCGCAGGACATCATCAAAATTTTCCAGAGCGCGACGCGCTGCGACTTCGCCATGGTCGTCAAAGACCTTGCGGGCGTGGAGCGGGTCGTCAAGATCGGATTCTGAGTATGCTGAAACGGCTGGGTGAGATCGAAAAGAGATACGAAGAGCTGTCCTCGCTCCTCTCGTCGGGGGAGGCGCTTTCGGACATGGAGCGTTACAGACGCCTTGCAAAGGAACGGGCGGAGACGGAAGAGATCGTCTCCGTCTTTCGCGTATACCGCAACACGCAGGCGGAGATGGACGAGACGATGCGTGAGGCGGGAAAGGAGAGCGGGGAGATGAAAGAACTCCTCCTCGACGAATATTATGCCCTCAAAGAGAAGCTCGCCTCGCTCGAAACACAGCTGAAAGTTCTGCTCCTTCCGAAGGACAAGAACGACGAGCGGAACTGTACATTAGAGATCCGCGCGGGGGCGGGCGGCGAGGAAGCCGCGCTCTTCGCCTACGAACTCTACCGCATGTATCTGGGCTACTGCGAAAAACACCGCTTCCAGTGGGACGTCGTCTCCCTCAACGAGACGGAGCTCGGCGGTGTGAAAGAGGCGATCGTCAACATCACGGGGAAGGACGCCTACAAGCGTCTGAAATACGAGAGCGGCGTGCACCGCGTGCAGCGGGTCCCCGAGACGGAATCGCAGGGGCGGATCCACACATCCACCTGTACCGTCGCCGTCCTTCCCGAGGCGGAGGACGTGGAAGTAAACATCGACGAAAAGGACATCCGCGTCGACCTCTTCCGAAGTTCGGGCGCGGGCGGGCAGAAGGTCAATAAGACGGAGACCGCCATCCGCATCACCCACTTCCCGACGGGGATCGTCGTCACCTGTCAGGACGAGCGCAGCCAGCTTAAAAACAAGGAAAAGGCGTTCCGCGTCCTCAAAGCGCGGCTCTACGACTATTACAACAGCCGCGCCGCGGGGGCGGAGGCGGCAAGCAGAAAGAGCCTCGTCGGCACGGGGGACCGGAGCGAGCGTATCCGCACCTACAACTTCCCCCAGAGCCGCATCACCGACCACAGGATCGGGCTCTCCCTGCACGATATGGAAAGTTTCCTCTCGGGCGACCTCGACGGGATGATCGACGCCCTCGCCCGCCGCGAAACGGAACTCCGCCTTTCGGGGGAGTGAGGCCGAAAAATATTTTTGCGCAATTTTTCGCAAACCACTTGAAAAATGCGCGGAAACTTGGTAGAATAGAAAATGTTAAAATATGTCGCCGAAAGGCACGGGAGGACATCATGATTTCCATTATTTGCGGCCCCAAGGGCAGCGGAAAGACAAAGCGGATCATCGAAGCGGCAAATTCCGCCGTCGAGACGGCAAAGGGACACCTCGTTTTTATTACCGATACAAAGAGATACATGTATGACTTAAAGCGCGACATCCGCTTTATCGACGTGAGCGATTACTCCGTCGCGGGCGTCGACGCGCTCAGCGGGTTCATCCGCGGCGTCATCGCAGGCTCTTATGATAACGAATACATCTTCCTCGACGGCGTGGCACGCGTTGCGGGAAAAGAACTTTCGGACATGGCGTCCTTCTTCTTCCTTCTCGAAAAGATCGCCGAACTCCGCGACGTCAAGCTCTATATCACATGCAGTTGTGCGGAAGAGGAACTGCCCGATTTCATCAAGAAGTATCTGTAAAACATAAGACCTCCCCTTGCGGGAGGCTCTTTTGAATGAAAAGATTTCGCCTCGCACTGCGGGGCGGAAAAATGAGGCATCTATGAAATTTATCAGCACGCGCGGGGGAGATGCGGTCACGGGCGCACAGGCGGTCGTGCAGGGGATCGCGGAAAACGGCGGTCTCTATGTTCCCGAAGTTTTCCCCTCCGTCACGGAAGAGGAGATGGAGGCGCTTCTCGGCATGGATTATGCGGAGCGCGCCGCCCTTCTTCTTTTGAAGTACTTTGATGACTACGGCGAAGAGGGCTTGAAAGAGGCCTTAAAAGAGGCGTATGCGCAGTTCGAAGGCGGAGACCCCGCCCCGCTTTTGCGCATGGACAACGGCATGTATATGCTCGAACTCTTCCACGGGCCGACCTGCGCCTTCAAGGATATCGCCCTCACCGTCCTTCCCTATCTTCTGCGGACGGGGTGCGACATGCTGGGGATCAAGGAAGAGATCCTTATCCTGACGGCGACGAGCGGGGATACGGGCAAGGCCGCGCTCGAGGGCTTCCGCGACAAGGCGGGGGTCAAGATCGCCGTGTTCTATCCCGAGGATGGCGTCTCCAAGATGCAAAAATTGCAGATGTGCACGACGGACGGAGAGAACGTGGACGTCGTCGCCGTGCGCGGCAACTTCGACGACTGCCAGACGGCGGTCAAGAAGATCATGAACAGCGAGACCTGCCGCGCCGAGCTCAAAGAGAAGGGCTATCTGCTCTCTTCGGCAAATTCCATCAATATCGGGCGGCTCCTGCCGCAGATCGTCTATTATTTTTCCGCCTATTGCGACCTCGTGAACGCCGAGCAGATCAAGATGGGGGAGAAGGTCAATTTTGCGGTGCCGACGGGCAATTTCGGTAATATCCTCGCGGGGTACTACGCAAAGCGCATGGGGCTTCCCGTCGGGACGCTCGTGTGCGCGTCCAATAAGAATTGCGTGCTCACGGACTTCTTCAAAACGGGGAATTATGTTGCGAAACGCCCGCTGTTCCGCACCATGTCGCCGTCCATGGATATCCTCGTCTCGTCCAATCTGGAAAGGCTCATCTTCGAGCTCTCGGGACGGGACGCCGCCCTCACGGCAGAACGCATGCGCTCCCTTGCCGAGACGGGGAAGTACTCCGTCCGCGCGGAGGAGATGAAGGAGCTCAGAACGCTCTTCTATGCGGGTTGCACCAACGACGCCGATACGGTGGAGTGCATGTACGATTTCTTTATGGATTACGGCTATCCCATGGATACGCACACGGGGGTCGCGATGAGCGTCGCCCAGCGCTTCGAGGCGATGGTCGAAGAGGACAAGGACGCCGAAAAATTTCCCACGGTCGTCATCTCCACGGCGAGCCCCTATAAATTCCCGCAGGACGTTCTGTATGCCCTGACGGGGAACGACGTGAAGGATTCCTTTAAGGGCGTCAAGCGGATCCATCTCCTGACGGCGATGAAGGTGCCCGAAAGCCTCAAATCGATCCGCTACAAGCCGCCCCGCTTCAAGACGGTCGTCTCCGCGGATAAGATCTACGACGAAGTAAAAAAGTTCCTCGGCTGAAAAAATTATGAATCTATGCGATCTCCCGCACCGGTTGGCGCGGGAGATTTTTTGTATGGTTTTCGGATATGCCCCCTCGAAAAAGCGCACCCTTCGGACATGCCCCCTCCCTAGGGGAGGAGCGGCGCAATTCTGCTCAACGGTGCGGTGCACTGTGAGCTGCGCCGCGACAGGAGGCGTGGCCTCGCCGACGGGGTTGCGGCGGTCCCTGCCGCCGCA
>CANRIY010000019.1 GCA_947630775.1 uncultured Clostridia bacterium
ACAATGGTCAAAATGAGATTGGTGAGAATGGGCGACAAGAAGTCCCCCGTCTACCGTATCGTGGTGGTCGACGCGCGCAAGGCGGCGACGGGCGAGTACATCGAGAAAGTCGGTTTCTACGATCCCAAGTCCAACCCCGTCACGCTCACCGTGGACGTGGAGAAGGCGAAGGATTGGCTCGCAAAGGGCGTTCAACCCACCGAGACGGTGAAGAGCCTTCTGGTGCAGGCGGGCGCGATGGAAAAACCCACAAAACTTTCCGCACCCAAGACCAAGGGCAAGAAAAAGAAGAAGTAATTTCGTAAAATTCTTTTTTGTAAAAAGAATTTTACGAGGGGTTAACCTGTAATATTTCTAAGCCCTTTTGCCGCCGACCGTATTGCCTTCAAAGACATTAAGCGTGCGGTGGCTTACGGAGAGAAAGTCAGAATATTCTAAGCCCTGTCGGCCGCGTTCGGAGACGGGGCGGATTCCTCTACCGCAAACACACCTTAAAAAGGAGGAGAAACCATGTTAGAACTCATCAAGTACATCGTCGGCCAATTCGCCGAGGATAAGGAGCACGTCGATTACGTCGTCGAGGAGACGGAGGACGCCGTGAACGTCACGGTCCTGCTTTCGGACTCCGATATGGGCAAGGTCATCGGCAAACAGGGCAAGATCGCAAAGGCGCTCCGCACGCTCGTGCGCGCCGCGACGCCCAAGGGCTCCAAAAAGTACAGCGTCGAGATCAAAGAACGCGAAGCGTAAACTTTTACCGAAAATCTGCGGGGAGATCGCCTGTAAATGGTGTTCCGCCCGCTTTTTTCGGTATAAAAACAAACGCATATGCCCATTGCGGCATATGTTGCGGAACGCATTTTTTGCGGAATCCGATAAAAATGTATTCCGCGGGCATATGTCAAAGCATTACGGGATACTTTCTGCGGGCGTCCCGTGTTGGGACGTCCTTATTGTTCTAAAAAAATCCAAAGGGAGAACACAATGAAACGCAAATTTTTGACGGTGCTGCTGATGCTCGCCGCGGCTCTGTGCCTGTGCTTCGGGCTTGCCGCATGCGATGACGGGACGCCCCAAGAGCCCACGGGCGGCACCCAGACCGAACCGGGCGGCCAAGAACCGGGCGGGGAAGATCCGCACGAGCACACATTTAAGGACTACGTTTCAGACGGAAACGCCACATGTACCGAGGACGGGACCGAGACGGCGCATTGCACGCACGACGGTTGCACGGAGACGGACACGCGCACGGCGGAAGGAAGCAAACTCGGGCATAACTTCGAGACATACGTCTCCAATGAAGATGCCACTTGCACCGAGGACGGCACGGAGACGGCGCATTGCACGCACGACGGTTGCACGGAGACGGACACGCGCACGGCGGAAGGAAGCAAACTGGGGCACAACTTCGAGACATACGTCTCCAATGAAGATGCGACATGTACCGAGGACGGTACCGAGACGGCGCATTGCACGCATACGGGTTGCACGGAGACGGACACGCGCACCGTCAAAGACAGCAAGCTCGGGCATAACTTCGAGACATATACGCCCAACGGCGATGCGACGTGCACGGACAACGGCACGGAGACGGCGCATTGCACGCATACGGGCTGCGAGGAGACGGACACGCGCACCGTCAAAGACAGCAAGCTCGGGCATAACTTCGAGACATATACGCCTAACGGCGACGCGACGTGTACGGAGAACGGCACGGAGACAGCAAAGTGCACCCGTTGTGACGAGGAGGACACCCGTCCCGCCCAAACGGGCGCGCTCGGGCACAGCTACGATGAGACGCACTACGCTTCGGATGAGAGCGTACACTACTATGCCTGCACCCGTTGCGGCACCAGAAAGGAAGGCTCCGAGGCGCCGCACACGTTCGAAAACGGCTACGAGTGTTCCGTCTGCGGATGGCATGCGGACGGCACGGCGTCGCTCACCTATTCCGAGAACGACGACGGCACTTACACCGTGACGGGGGTAAGCGATCAGACCCTTACCAAGATTATCATTCCCGATACATATCAAGGCAAACCCGTTACCGCGGTCGCAGGGAATGCATTCCGCGGGGATAGCAGGGACATCGGAAAGGTGCTCGAAGAGGTCGTCTTCGGCAAAAACGTCGCCCACATCGGCTACTGCGCGTTCGGCTATACCGCTTTGAAGAGCGTGACCATTCCCGACAGCGTGACGGTGATCGACAAATACGCTTTCTACGGTTGCGAAAGCATGGAGACGGTGAATATCGGCAGCGGTGCGATCGGCATTTTCGATTACGCCTTCTACGGTTGTTCGGGTGTAGAAGCGGTGACGATCGAAGGCGGTTCGGTGTCGATCGGAAAATATGTATTCCAAAATTGTGCGAAACTGAAAACGCTCACCGTCGGCGAGGGCACGGTCAATATCGGTCGGGAGAGCTTCCTTTTCAGCCCGTCTCTCACCGATGTCACTTTTGGCGGTGGGAAGGTCACGATCGGACAATGGGCGTTCGATGAGTGCCCGAAGTTGAAAGCTGTTACGTTCGGTGACGGCGAGATCGATATCGCATGCGGAGCGTTTATCAAATGTCCGTCCCTTTCCAACGTTGAATTCGGCAGCGGTTCTGTTACGATCGGGGATTATGCGTTTCAGGAATGCGGGTTCGAAACCCTCTCATTCGGAGACTGTGATCTCGAAATTGCGCAGGGCGGATTCTATGGATGCGCATCGCTTACCGGCGTCACCTTCGGCAATGGGGATGTCTCGATCGGAAATTATACCTTCCAAGGCTGTACGCAGCTGAAAACCATTACGATCGGCGACGGAAACGTCGTTTTGGGGACGGATATCGATTGGAATTGCCAATCCCTTACCGACATCGTCATCGGCGACGGCAATGTGAAATTCTGCAACTCCGCGCTCTATGCAAGCCCGAAGCTGAAAAATCTTACGGTGGGCAACGGGAACCTCATCTTTGAAGCGTATGCCGTAAATTCCTGCCCTGCTCTTGAAAGCGTTACGCTCGGCAATGGAGAGATCTCCATCGGCAATTACGTTTTCTACGGCTGTGAGCAGCTAAAAAACCTCACGTTCGGCCCCAACATTGCCGACATCGGCGACGATCCGTTCGGCGGGTGCCCTTCTCTTCAATACGATCGGAAGGACGGCGTGAAGTACCTCGGCAACGCGGAGCATCCCTATACCGTGCTCGTGGGCGCGGAGAATACGGATCTCAGCTCCCTTGTGATGGATGCGGACACAAAGTTCGTGCAGGAATATGCGTTCAGCGGATGTCAAAATCTTGCGAGCGTGACCTTCGGCGAACACTTGAAGAAGATCCGCTATCGGGCGTTTGAAGATTGCGTCTTGCTCCAAGAGGCTATTTTCCACGATGATTTGACGGAGATCGAATACAACGCGTTCGACGGCTGCAAGGCGCTTAAAACGGTGACCTTCGGCAATGGCGTCCAAAAGATCGGCGAATATGCCTTCGACGGGTGCAGCGCCATTGAAACGGTGAACATTCCATCCCTTGCGCAGTGGCTCTCTATCGAGTTTGCGTCGGAGCAATTCATTGCGGGCACCAATCCGCTCTCCGCGCCGAATGCGACGCTCGTGGCGGGCGGCTCGCCCGTGACCGACGTCGTCATTCCCGACGGCGTCACTGAGCTCAAACCGCTTGCCTTTGCGGGATATGCGAAGCTCACCTCTCTCCAAATCGGGAAGGACGTGACGAAAATCGGCGCGGGCGCACTCATGGAATGCAAAAACGTCACATCGCTCACCGTGGCGGCGGAGAACCAAACGTTCGCCGTGCAGTACAACTGCGTCTACGACAAGACGGAAATGTCCGTCGCCCTCGGCTGCCCCGTATCGGAAATTCCCGACGGCATCAGGATCATTTCCGCCCATGTATTCCACGGTATATCGCTTCCTGCAACTTTCGTCATTCCCGACAGTGTGGAGGAGATCGGCGAGCGTGCCTTTATGAGCTGCGGGACCTTTACCGATCTCACCCTCGGCACGGGGCTGAAAACGGTCGGCGCATCGGCGTTCTTCGGCGCGATGGCTCCGTACTACGTTTCCGTTACATACCATATCAAAGACCTTGCAAAGTGGTGCGGAGTAGACTTTGCGGACAGCGCGGCGAACCCGCTCCGTTGGGAGTCGGCGGCGATCTACGCCGCCCCGCATGCGGGCGAGAGTGAGACGGAAATCAACAACGGCGGAGCCGTCCTCACCATTCCCGAGGGCGTGACGGAGATCAAGGCGTACGCGTTCTGGAATATCTCGACGCAGGAGCTGCATCTTCCCTCGACGGTCACAAAGATCGACCCCACGGCGTTCGGCATGAATTGCAACCTCGATGACTACGAAGTGGCGGCAGGGAACTCGACCTACGAGGTAAGAGCTTGCGGCGTCGTGGAAATTGCAACCAATACGCTCATCCTCGGCACGGTGCCGCAATCGGGCACCATCGGCGAGGGCGTCGAGAAGATCGGCGATTACGCTTTCTCGGGAAAGATCTTCACAAATGTGACGATCGCGTCGTCCGTGAAGGAGATCGGCGCGCACGCCTTCGAATCTTGCAGGATCCAAAGCCTCACCCTCGGCGAGAATGTGGAGAAAATCGGCGACTGGGCGTTTGCAAAGAACGAGACGGCAGGCGTAGGCATCGGGTCGGTCGTCATCACGGGGAATGTCACATACATCGGGGATTATGCGTTCTATCAAAGCGGCGTTACGAGCCTTGAACTCGGCGCACAGGTAGAGCACATCGGGGAAAACGCCTTTGCCCTCAATCATGAGCTTGCGAGCGTTTCGGTTCCCGCGAGCGTAAAAGAGATCGGGAAGAGCGCGTTTTGGGGCGATCCTTTGACCGAAGCGACCTTCGCCGACACGGGCTGGACGGTGAAGGGTTCCGGCGGAAATCCCGTTGCGGTTGATTTTTCCGATCACAAGGCAGTTGCCGCCGCTCTGAAAGACCCGAACAACATTTGGACAAAAAATTCATAATCATTCCGCCCCGCGGCATCTGCCGCGGGGCGATTTTTGTCCGACCCGAAAATTTTTCGGGTCGGATTTTCTATTCTGATTTTTCGCAAAATTCTTGTCATCTTTCCGCAGTTATGATATAATGTCTCTGCGACACAATCGAATATTTTTTGCAATAAGGCTACAACCTGGTAAGGGTGTATCCTTTTCTGCCTTATTGCAGTTCGATTGTGTCGCAACAATACGGGATACTCTCTGCGGGCGTTCCGTATTGGAGCGCCCTTATTTTTTGCCCGCAAATGAATAAAAAGGCGGTACGGCAATATGGCAATCACCAATTTGCATAAGTCGAGAAAAGACAAATTTGTTGAATTTTACACGCGGCTTGAGGATATCGAGAATGAACTGTGTCATTATACGGAATATTTTGAGGGAAAAACGATCCTGTGTAATTGTGATGATCCTTATGAAAGCAATTTTTTCTATTATTTTGCCACCCGCTTCAATGACTTAAAATTGGAAAAACTTATTTGCACTTGTTATAACGGTTCCCCTGTGGCATATACGCAGATGTCGTTTTTTGACGGAGATACCGAAGAAGGGGAGCAAGTGAAACGAAGCGCATATAAAGTTGAAATAAAAGAAGTCGAAGATTTTGACAAAAACGGAGCGACGAATATCGACGATATTGATATTTTACTGAAGCGAGAAGGCGTCGTTAAAAGACTGGAAGGGAATGGTGATTTTCGTTCTGCAGAATGCATCGAGCTGTTGAAAGAGGCCGATATCGTCGTCACGAATCCGCCATTTTCTCTGTTTCGTGAGTATATGGCGCAGCTGATCGAATACGGAAAGAAGTTTTTGATCATCGGGAAAATCGATGCGGTCGCTTATCGTGACGTTTTTCCGCTTATAAGAGATAATATTATTTGGTGCGGTTATAATGTGGGACATTTTTGGTATAAAGTTCCCGCCTATTACGAAGAGAAGAGTACCGATTTCAAAATCGACGAATACGGGCAAAAGTGGCGGCGGGTGGGAAACATTTGCTGGTATACCAATCTCGATATCAAAAAGCGACACGAAAAATTTGAGTTCATTAAAAAATATCGTCCGGAAGATTATCCGAAATATGATAATTACGACGCTATCAATGTGGATCTGGTAGACGACATTCCGGATAATTACTGGGGTGTCATGGGCGTTCCTGCGACGTTTATAGGGAAATATAACCCAATGGTATTTGATATCATCGGACTTTCCGCCTCCGTAAAATACGATCGGGACATTGTCGGCTTGGATTTTTTGGGAGGCAATGACGCGAGTCCATTGCTTGCCCAAAAGAAAAAATATGCAAGAATTTTTATTCAAAGGAGAAGGTAAATGCGCATCAATCATCTCGAAGGTATGACGGTTGCAGATATTATTGCAGGGTATACAGATAGATCCGATCTGGAAGAGGGCATCACGGGATACCACGGACAACTGGATATACGTCCGAAATATCAGCGGAACTATGTCTATAACGACGAGCAACGGGCGGCAGTCATTCGCACGCTGTCAAGAGATTTCCCGCTTGGCATTATGTATTGGGTCAAAAATAATGACGGGAAGTATGAAATATTGGATGGGCAGCAACGCACGATAAGCATTTGCCAATATATTGCGGATGGCATGAAGGGCAGAGGCTTTTCTGTTGCGGGGTTGTTTTATCATGAAAGGCCGAGTAGCTGGAACGACTTGACGCCGACGGAGAAAGAGGCCTTGTTAAGCAGAAAGCTTTTGATCTATGAGTGTGAAGATGCCGACAGTGAGCGGTTGCAGTGGTTTGAGACGATCAATATTGCGGGCGAAAAATTGAGCAAACAAGAGATTCGCAATGCGCAGTACCCCTGCGCATGGTTGACCGATGCCCGAAGGTTTTTTTCAAAATCAAACAACAATTACGCAAAAAAGATCGGAACGTTTTATGTCAATGCAGAATGGAACCGACAGGGCGGTTTGGAAAAAGTATTGAGATGGTATTTGAATGATCTTACAGATGACAAACAACTTTGCGCATTCATGAGCGGTATGAAACAAAAGAGCGATCTCGGCGGTGCGGAAGAAGCGACAGAATTGATCGATTATTATAAAGCCTTGATCGATTGGGCAAAGACATTATTCCCCGTGAGGCGTGAAAAAATGGATAAGGTCGAGTGGGGTATCTTGTATAATCGCTATCATAATAATGATTATGATGTTGAAAAAATTGAGGAAAAGGTAGCGCGATTGTATGCCGATAACGACGTTTCTGCGAAAGAAGGGATCTATGAATACATTTTCGATAATAGTGAAAGTCATTTACATATAAGACAATTTACACCGGAAGTCAAAGTGCATGTATATGAGTTGCAAGGGCAGAAATGTAAAGATTGCGGACAGCATTTTGCTATTTCTGATTTGCAAGCACATCACAACATTCGGTGGGTGGATGGGGGACACTCTACGGTGGAGAATTGTGTTTTGCTGTGCCGTAATTGTCATGGCGCCCGACACAGAGCGGAGTGACTTGATTGTATTCAGTAGATTTAAGGCTGTATGATTTTTTGTACACTTGCGCCCCGCGGCATATGCCGCGGGGCGCAAGTGTACAAAAAGCGGCGCGGACGTTTGTCCGCGCCGCATATGTTTTGGGGAAACACCGCATTCTTGCTTCCCCTCTTAGGGGAAGTACCCGCGTAGCGGGGGATAGGGTTTCCAAAACCCCTCAGTCGCGCAAGGACAGCGCGACAGCTCCCCTGAGAGGGGCGCCGAGAACCCCTCAGTCGCCTGCGGCGACAGCGTCTCGCGCGGGTAGAGACCCGCGTAACTTCGCGCCAAGGGCGGCGCTTGTGCCGCGCTTAGAGCAATAGAATGCGCGCGGGGCGGTCAGCATTTGCCCGAGCATATGGGCAAATGCCAAGAAAATTTTGCGCCAAAGATTATCAACCTTTGGCAGAATGCAAAATTTTCTCCTCGAGGGGGAGCCGAGTGGTACCGCGTCATCCTGAACCGCCGCTGACAAAAGCGGCGCGTGAAAGATCCCGAAATACGAAGTCCGAACTTTCATCGTCGGGATTCTTCCCCTTCGACTGCGCTCAGGGTCAGAATGACGCGCGCGGGGCGCTACACCCTCAGAATGACGCGCAAAGGGGCGCCGAGGGGCGTTACACGATATAATTCTCGTCGGGGGCGGCGTTGTCGAGCTCGGCGCGCTGGGACTCGTAGCCGGGCTTGCCGAGAAGGGCGAACGTCGCCTTTTTGCCCGCTTCCACACCGGGCTGGTTGAAGGTATTGATGTTCAGCATCGCGCCTGCGTATGCGGTCTGCAACTCAAAGAGATAGAGGAGCTCGCCGAGGGTAAATTCGTTGAGGACGGGAAGAGAGATCGTATAGTTGAGCCGTCCCGCCTTGGTGAGGGCGTACGCCGTCGCCTTGTTTTCGGCGCGGATGAGTTCTTCCATCGTGTGCCCGCCGAGGAAGGAGACGTCGGGAATGTTCTCGCACCCGTGCGGGATGGGGGACTTTTCTTTATAGGAATCCACCGAGAGGAAGGTCACGACCTTGTCGTAAGGGCCCTCGGTATAGAGCTGGACCTGCGAGTGCTGGTCGGTGACGCCGAGCGCCTTGACGGGGGTCTGCCCGACGTTGCATTTCTCGCCCAAAAGCGTCTCGTTTTTGCCGAGCGATTCCGCCCAGAGCTGGGCATACCAGTCGGAGACGTAGCGCAGATTGTCGGAGTAGGGCATGAGCACGCCGATGTTTTTGCCGTCCTTCATCGCGATATATTGGAGCGTCGCGCAGATGAGGGCGGGGTTCTTTTTGAGATCGGGCGCCGCGCAAAGCTTATCCATGTACGCCGCCCCCTTCAGGAGCAGTTTGATATCGATCCCGAGCACCGCGGCGGGGAGAAGCCCCACGGGGGAGAGCTGAGAAAATCTTCCGCCCACGCCGTCGCCGAGCACAAAGCTCTTTACGCCGCCGAGTTCTTTGGAGATCTTCACCAAATTGCCGCGCGAGGCGTCCGTCGTAAAGACGACGTGCTCCTTGACGTCCTCGCCCGCCTTCTTCAAGAGGTCGGAAATGACGAGATACTGCGCCATCGTCTCGCTCGTCGCCCCCGACTTCGAAATGACGTTGAAACAGGTCTTTTTGACGTCGATGACGTCTAAAAGCTCCTTCATGCGGACGGGGTCCACATTGTCCTCCACATAGAACTTGGGGCCCTTGCGCTTGCTTTTCGGAAGATCGTTATAGTGGAGATGGCAGAGCGCGTTGAACGCCATGATGGGGCCGAGCGCACTGCCGCCGATGCCGAGCACGACGAAATATTCGAACTTTCTGCGGATGGTCTTTGCCGTTTCCAAAATGTCGGCAACGATCTCCGTCTGGTTGTAGGGGAGCTCCGTCCAGCCCATAAAGAGCTCGTCTTTCCCCCTGTTTTCCTTCACATAGGCGTGCGCCGCCTTGGCAAGGTTCTTGTGTGCCCCGATCGTTGCGGGAGAGATCCCCTTGCCGCCGAGGTATTTGTCGGTCATATTGGTGTAATCCACCCGAAGGCGCATGGCGCTACGGAGTTCGTTTGAAAGTTTCATAATAGCCTCCTTGAATTTCAGGGATATTTTACCATATTTCTTTTTGATATGCAAGGGACGGCGTGCGATTTTTATAAAAATTTATCTGTGCGGTGCGGCGTGCTTCTGTCATGGGATATGGTGACAAAAAGCGGTTGACTTTGAATGCCGTATGCTGTATAATGGTGAATGATATAATGTCGTGATTTCTACCGATAAGTTCAAAATATACGAAAAATGAAAAAGAACAAACAGGAAAAAGCGCCAAAACCGCCGCGCAAGAAGCGCGGGTTCCGTTGGCTATGCTACCGCTTTTTCAAGCGGACATTCGATATTTTTGCATCCGGGCTCTTTATCATTCTGTTTTCGTGGCTGTATCTCATCCTCGCGGTCGTCGTAAAATGCAGCGACGGGGGGAACGTTTTCTACCGCCACGAACGGGTGGGAAAAAACGGCAAGACGATCTATCTTCCCAAATTCCGCAGTATGAAAAAGGATGCGGACAAGCTCGAAGAGATGCTCACGCCCGAACAGCTCGAACAGTACAGGCGGGAGTATAAGATCGACCATGACCCCCGCGTCACCAAGGTCGGGGCGTTTCTCCGCAAGACCAGTCTCGACGAGCTCCCCAATGTCTGGGCGATCTTTACGGGGCGGATCTCCGTCGTCGGTCCCCGTCCGCTCATGCGGGAGGAGATCGAGGAAAAGTACGGGGCGGATAAGGAGAAGCTCCTCTCGGTGCGCCCCGGCATGATCGGGATGTGGGCGGCGTACGGAAGAAGCAACTGCACCTACGAGAGCGGCGAGCGGCAAAAGAGAGAACTCTATTATGTGGATCACTGCTCCGTCGGGCTCGACATCAAGATCGTGTTCAAGACGATCGGCGGAGTGCTCAAACGGGACGGTGCGAAGTAAAAAAGCCGCGGAATTCGGCCTTTTTGTCCCGAAATTTCGGCATTGCTGCCAAAAACTTGTGAGATACGGTCGTTTGCGGGGCCATCACAAAAGCGATTGACTTACGGTACGGCTTGCGTTATAATAAATCACATAGGTAAGCCTGCGGCGGCATTTTTAAGCGCACGGCGCAAAGTACGCCGCAGACTCTCATCGAAAGGGAACAAATTTCATGAAACATAACGCCAAAGTTTTGGTCGCCATGCACAAACCGGGAGCCGCCGCGCAGGACAGTTTTTATGTGCCCGTGTTCGTCGGTTCGGCGGGACGGGACGCGGAAGGGTTCCCGCCCAACACCGTGCGCGACGACGAAGGGGATAACATCTCCCGAAAAAATGATTGCCTGTGCGAACTGACGGGACTATACTGGGGCTGGAAAAATCTTCGGGCCGATTATCTCGGGCTCGTCCATTACAGAAGGTATTTTCGGGGCAAAGGAAAAGAGAAGTTCGGAAAGGTCCTGCACGGGGAAAAACTGGACAAGCTCCTCGAAAAATACGCCGTCCTTCTTCCCAAAAAGAGACATTATTATATCGAAACGATCTACTCCCATTATGCCCATACCTTTTCGGGGGAGCATTTCGACGCCGCGCGGGAGATCATCGCGGCGCGCTGTCCCGAGTATCTTGCCGCATTCGACAAGACGATGAAGGCGCGGAGCGCGTACCTCTTCAACATGTTCATCATGCGGCGCGACCTTGCCGACCGCTACTGCGAATGGCTTTTCCCCATTTTAGACGAACTCGAAAACCGTATAGACCAAACGGGCATGACCGACTTTCAGCGCCGTTTCGGCGGCAGAGTGGGCGAGCGCCTCTTTAACGTGTGGCTTTTGCACATGTTGGAGATCTCCGTCCTCGCCAAAGGCGATCTTGCCGAATTGCCCGTGATCTATACCGAAAAAGTGCATTTCTTTAAGAAAGCTGCGGGATTTTTGGGTGCAAAGTTCTTCCATAAAAAGTATGAAACAAGTTTCTGACGGCGCGCCGCTCATCAGCGTGATCGTGCCGCTTTACAATACGCCCGAAAAATATTTTAACGGTTGCATCGCGCATTTGCGCGCGCAGACCCTTCCCGATATCGAGATCATCGTCGTGGACGACGGTTCGGCGAGCGGCGTTGAAAAACTTGCCGACGGTTTTGCGGCGCAGGACGAACGGATCCGCGTGTTCCACAAAGAGAACGGCGGCGTGTCGTCGGCGCGCAACTTGGGGATCGTTAAGGCGCGCGGGAAATATATCTCCTTTTTGGACGCGGACGATTGGATCGACGGGGACATTCTCGAAAAGGCGTACGGCGCCGCGGAAAAGGACGGGCTCGATCTCGTCGCATGGGGGGTCGTCCGCGAATACGGGAACAGGGCGGTGCGGCATGAATTTTCTCCGTATCTGAGGCTCGATGAACTTTACGAAGGCGCGGCATGCGCTGAGCTTCGGGAGGCGGTGCTGGATTGCAACGCCGAGCTCGGGGCGCCCTTCGGGAAACTGATCCGCCGCGATATCGTTGCGGAAAACCGCATTTTTTTCGACGAAGAACTTCTGAACTATGCGGAAGACGTGGAATGGAATTTCCGTCTGTTTGCGTCCGTCCGCAGAGCGATCATTTTAAGCGAATACGCGCATCACTATGTCTATCATCCCGCCTCGCTCACATCCTTGATCACAGAGCAGAACGCCCAAAGCGCCGTTTTGTGTTTCGGGAAGATCAGGGGCGGGATCAAACATACTCCCGACGAAGAACGGCTGCAGGGGCAGATCGACTATCGGTTTCTCTTTATGTTGACGGCGATCTCGGTCTGCGGTTTTTTCCATCCGAAAAACAAAGCAAGCTATTCCGAAAAAAAGCGGGCGTTCAAGGCATATGTCGCACAGGATGAGGTGAAGCGGACGCTCCGCTCGCCGAGCAGGAAGCGGCTCTCGTTTGCGCAACGGACGGTGATCTTCTGCATGCGGCACCGTTGGTGTTTTGCGCTCCGCATTCTGGCTTCTGTGCGTTATCGCGAAAAAAAGGCGGCGTGAGGGGAATATGGGAATCGGAAAGAAGCTCAAAGGATACTCCACATTGCACTTGGGGACATATTCTCTCCTCTTGGGCACAACGCTCAAACTCGGCGGGTTTACGAGCGGGGCAGGGTATTGGAGCACGATCATGCGCAAGAAAATCGTCAATAAATTGCGCAGGAAGTATAAGAAGCAGATCGCGGCATTCGGAGATGAGATCGAGGCGGCGGACCCGTCTCTTGACCACGGGAAAGATGATACGGTGTGGATCTGCTGGTTTCAGGGGATGGAGAATGCCCCGCCCATCGTGCAGGCGTGTTACCGTTCGGTCTGCCGCACCATGGGAGGGAAGAGAAAAATCGTCGTGATCACACGTGAAAACTACGCAGAGTATGCGGAATTCCCGAAATTTATTACGGAACGCTTCGAGGCAGGGGCTATCAGCCCCGCGCTCTTTTCGGATCTGCTCCGCACGGAACTTCTCATCCGCCACGGCGGGACTTGGATCGACGCGACGGTCTTTTTGAGCGGTGAGGTGCCTGCATATATATTCGACAGTAAACTGTTCATGTTCCGCATTGCGGGTTACGACATCGTACTGCAGGCGACGCGTATGGAGAGTTGGTTTTTGAGCGCCTGCCGCAATGAGAAGATCCTGTTGCTTGCGCAAAAACTTCTGTATCTCTATCTCGAAAAGCATAAAACACCTGCGGAATATCTGATCTGGTATGACTTCATGGAGCTCGCGATCGAGCGATTCCCGGAGGAATGGAGTGAAGTCCCGCCCGTTGTGCGGGGTCCTTGCGACCTTCTCCAGAATATGTTGTTCGAACCGTTCCGTCAGGATGTTTGGGATATCGTCACGGCGAATTCTTCCGTGCACAAGCTCACATACAGGTTTGCGGATAATTTCCGCATTTCCGGGGCGGAAGTGCGGGAGGCAGTTGCGCGGAAAGACACGTTTTATTCGCACATCACGGAGAACATAGAATGAAGATCTATGTCGCGACGCATAAGCCTTTCGGCCGCGTCCTTCCCGAAAACTATGAGTACATTCAGGTAAATGCCGCAAACAATCCGCATTTTTGCCCGCTTACGGACGATACGGGAGATCATATTTCCGAAAAAAATCCCCATTTTTGCGAACTTACGGCGATTTATTGGATCTGGAAAAACGATACGGAAAGCGACATCGTCGGTCTTGCCCATTACAGGCGTCTCTTGACGAAAAGAGCGCTTTCTTCTTCCCAAAAACACTATGCGGATGAGAAAGACGTTACAAAATGGCTCAATGAGTTTGACATGATCGCATCCCGCAGGCAAACGTTTGGGATCTCCGTAGAAGCGCAGTTGCAACAATGTGTCCACGCCCACGATCTCATCTTGCTCCGCCAAACGATCGGGCGGGTAGCTCCCGATTATCTCGAAGCATACGACAAGGTCATGCAGGGGAAAAAGACGTATCTCTGCAATCTCTTTATCTGCAAAAAGGAGCGCTGGGACGAATACTGTGAGTGGCTGTTCTCCATTCTCTTTGAAATGGAAAAGAATGTCGACATGACGGGTTACTCCGTGCAGGAGCAGCGCCTTTACGGATATCTTGCGGAGAGACTGTTTACCGTATATGTTTTGAAAAACGGGTTGCGGATCAAGGAGTTGTACACCCATATCGTCGGGGACAGCAAGTTGCAGAAGATCAAGAATAAATTCAAACAGAAAGTATTCGGAAGATAACGGCATATGGAAAATCTGAAAAAAGGGATCCGAAACATCTTTTGAGGAGAATTGGGATGAAACAGTACGATTATCTCATCGTCGGGAGCGGGCTGTACGGAGCGGTGTGCGCCCATGAGCTCACAAAGCGGGGCAAAACGTGCCTCGTCGTCGAAAAACGTCCGCACATCGGCGGCAATATTTATACGGAGAGCGTCGAGGGGATCAACGTCCACCGCTATGGGGCGCACATCTTCCACACCTCGGACAGGGCGGTCTGGGAATACGTCAACAGGTTCGCGGAATTCAACAATTACGTCAACAGCCCCGTTGCGAGATACCGTGGGGAGTGCTACAATCTGCCCTTCAACATGAATACGTTTACCAAGCTCTGGCCCGACGTCTTTACGCCCGCGGAGGCGGAGGCGCGCATCGCAAAGGAGCGCGGGGAATCCTATGTGGAAAATCCCAAAAACCTCGAAGAGCAGGCGATCAACCTCGTGGGGGTCACCATTTACGAAAAACTCGTCAAGGGATACACCGAAAAGCAGTGGGGGAAGAAGTGCAGCGAGCTTCCCGCATTCATCATCAAGCGCCTGCCCGTGCGGTTCACCTTCGACAACAATTATTTCAGCGACCGCTATCAGGGGATCCCCGTGGGCGGCTATACGAAGATGATCGAAAACATGCTCGAAGGGGTGGAAGTCAGGCTGAATTGCGACTTTTTCGGGCACAAGAGCGAACTTTCGGCGGCGGCGGAGAAGATCATCTACACGGGCGCGATCGACCGCTATTTCGACTATGTTTACGGCCCCCTCGAATACCGTTCCGTGCGGTTCGAGACGGAAGTTTTGGACATTCCGAACTATCAGGGGAATGCCGTCGTCAATTATACGGCGGCGGAGGTGCCCTATACCCGCATCATCGAGCACAAACATTTCGAATTCGGGACGCAGCCCAAGACCGTCATCTCGAGGGAATATTCTTCGGCGTGGAAATTGGGGGACGAGCCCTATTACCCCGTCAATGACGAAAAGAACGGCGCACTGTACGCAAAATACAGGGCGCTTGCCGACAAGGAGCAAAACGTCGTGTTCGGCGGACGGCTCGGGCAGTATAAATATTTCGACATGGACGATGTGATCTTAAGCGCCTTCGAAGCGCTGAAAACACTGTAAACACTGCAAAAAGGGAGAAAGGGGATGCAGACGCTTGACCGTACAACGGAATTGGGGAAGAAGCTGTTCTATGCTTCTTATATCCTCATGCTCGTGCGGTCGCTCCTTTCGGCGTCGACGCTCTCCGTCGTGATCGACGGGTTCTTTTTCAGATATATCCTGCGCGTCGCCGCCCTGATCCCCATCTTCATCAAGATCTGTACGCAGGACCGCTATGAGAAACAGACCCTTTTCCGCTATGTCATCTTTGGCTGTGCGGTCGCGTTGATGGTCTTTTTCAACCGTCATGGCAACCTTGCGGACATAGCGCTCCTTGTCATCGGCGTCCACGGCGTGCCTCTCAAAAGTGCCGTGCGCGTGTTCTTCCATACGGCGGGCATCGTCTGCGGCGCGCTCTTCCTTTTGAGTCTCTTCGGCGCCATTGAGAACGTCGTGACTTATGCGGGGCTGAAACCGCGCTATGCGTTCGGCAGTGTCTATGCGACGGATTTCGCCGCGACGCTCTTCTATATCGAGCTCGCCCATGGCTATTTGAAAGGGAAAAACTACAATCTGCGGAACTTCTTTTTCTGGATCTTTGTCTCCCTGTTTGTCTACATCTTTTGCGTCGCGCGGCTGGATTTTGTGTTGATCTTCTGTTTCGCGTGGGCGATGCTCCTCGCGAAATATATTCCGAAGCTGTATTCCTTCCGCGGGGTACAGGCCGTCCTTTGGCTCATGATCCCGCTCCTTTGTGTCGGGTCGATCCTTCTGCACGTCGTCTATACGCCCGAAAACAAGTTCTTCTCATGGCTGAACGATATCCTCTCGGGCAGGCTGTACTACGGCAATCTCGCCGTCAATGATTACGGCTTTACCCTCTTCGGGCAGACAGTCAGGATGCAGGGCTGGGGATTCAGTACGGCGAAGTGGGACACAAAGCTCGGCTACTACTTTGTGGACTGTGGCTGGCTCTCGCTCGTGCTGCAATACGGGATCGTCATGACCGCGTTTGTCTGCGCGGTCTATACCCTTGTTTCGAGGAGAAGTTTCAAAGAGGGGGATCATATTCTTCCCGTCATTCTCTTTTTCGTCGCCCTGACGAGCGTGATCGATCATCACTTCTTTGAATATTGGTTCAACCCGTTCCTGCTCGTCCTGAATATGGGGCTGCGCGCCGAACGGCGCAAGAGCACGGCGGCAAGATCTGCCGTCGCAGCGGGAACGGTCTGATTCTCTATGGCAAACAAAAGCATCAAGAAAAACTTCATCTATAATCTGATCTATCAAGTGACGATGTTGGTGTCACCCCTCGTGGTGACGCCTTATATTTCACACATTTTTCTGCCGTCGAGTGTGGGACTTTACAGCTATGCGGACTCCATGGCGGCGTATTTCGTGCTCTTTGCCGTGCTCGGCACGACGACGTTCGGCCAGCGCGCCATCAGCTATGTGCAGGAGGATCAAGAGGCGCGCAGCCGCGCATTCTGGGAGATCTTTCTTCTCCGCCTCATGACGTCCTTTGTGACGCTCGGCGCCTATATCGGGTACGCCTTTTTGTTCGTACGGGAAAATTTGGTCATCACCCTCATTCTCTCCCTCAACATCCTCAACGTTGCCTTCGACGTCACATGGTTTTTGCAGGGGCTCGAAGAGTTCGGCAAGACGGCGCTCCGCAGCATTCTCTTCCGCCTCGCATGCGTCGCGGCGATCTTTCTCTTTGTGAAGGACGGGGACGATCTTGTTCTCTATGTGATCTTCATGACGGCCTTCACCGTCCTCGGCAACCTTTCCCTTTGGCTGTATCTGCCCAAATATCTCGTCCGCGTGAGGGGACTCAATCCTTTCCGCGACATGAAGTCTGTCCTCATGCTCTTCATTCCCACCGTCGCGACGCAGGTCTACACGGTGCTCGATAAATCCATGATCGGCTGGTTTTCGGACGGGTTCAACGAAAACGGCTACTACGAACAGGCGGAAAAGATCGTAAAGATCGCGCTCACGGCGGTCACCGCGCTCGGCATCGTCATGATCCCCCGCATCGCGGGAAGATACAAGGCGGGGGATATGGAAAAGGTCAAATATTATCTCTACAATTCCTACCGCTATGTGTGGATGATGGCGATCCCCATCATGTTCGGGTTCATCTCGATCGCGAGTGTCTTTACGCCCGTATACTATGGGGCGGGGTATGAAAAATGCGCCACGCTCCTGCCTATTTTCAGTACGCTTACGGTCTTTATCGGGCTCTCCAACGTCAACGGGATCCAGCTGTTCGTGTCGATCGGCAAGGAAAAGATCCTGACGCTTACGGTGGCGGTGGGGGCGGTCGTCAACTTTGCGCTCAATCTGGTTTTGATCCCCCTGTACGCCTCGGTGGGGGCGGCGGTCGCCTCCGCTGTCGCGGAATTCGCCGTGACGCTCACGGGCTTTCTCTATATCTATAAGACGAAGCTGTTTCCCCTGCGCCCCGTCTTTTCCTGTTCGTGGCGGTACTGGATCGGCGGCGTTGTGATGGGCGGTGCGCTCTTCGGGCTCAAATATCTCATGCCCGCCGCCGTGTGGAGCCTCGCCGTGCTCATCGCGTCGGGCGTTGCGATCTATTTCGCCATGCTCCTTCTCATGCGGGATCCTTTCCTCATCGATCTCATCCGCAAGGGGATCGGCATGCTGAAACGCAAGCGCTCCCCCGCGTCCGCGGAAAAGGCCGCAGAGGCGGAAGAGCCCGAGAAGACGGAAGAGCAAAAATAAAGAATCTTGGCGCCCTCTTGGCTCCCCTTGTAGGGGAGCTGTCACCGCAGGTGACTGAGGGGTTTTCCTTGGCTCCCCCTTGAGGGGGAGCTGTCACGCGCCCTTGCGTGACTGAGGGGTTTCTCGGCTCCCCCTTGAGGGGGAGCTGTCACCGCAGGTGACTGAGGGGTTTCCCTTGGCTCC
>CANRIY010000020.1 GCA_947630775.1 uncultured Clostridia bacterium
GAAAACGGAACGCTTGTGTCCCCGCGTCATTCTGAGGGAGCTCTGCGACCGAAGAATCCCGAGGATGAAATTTCGGACTGGATCTTCGGGATGTTTCGCTACGCTCAACATGACGCGGTAAAATAGGCAGGACGACGCGGTTGTCCCCCCTTGGACGACGCGGTTGCGCTAAGCCCTACCCCCTTCGGGGGGAGGGTGGCACGGTGTAAGCCGTGGCGAATGGGGAGGCTCGCTGCCCCTTTTAGGGGAAGTGGCCGAAGGCCGAAGGGGTTCTCGGAAACCCTTCAGTCACGCAAAGGGCGCGTGACTGAGGGGGTGTTACTTCACCGAATACAGGATATCGGTATAAGTGGGGAAGGGCCAATACTTCGCCGCGCAGAGCTTTTCCATGCCGTCGGAGAGGCGGCGGACGGCGTCCATGTCGGGAACGATGACGTGCGCCATCTTCTCCGCCGCGGGCAGGTTCCCCGCGGGCATCTCGCCAAGATCGGTTTCGAGCTTCCCGACTGCCTCATAGAGCGCTTCGTTCATCTCGGCAAGCCGTTTTGCAAGGGCGGTATCCGTACCGCAGGGAAGCTTCTCCCCCCGCTTCGAAGCGGCGACGGAGCAGAGCTCCGCAATATATTGATTGACGGCGGGATAGACTTCCTGCTTCATCATTTCGGCGAGGGTGAGCGCCTCGATATTGATCGCCTTTCTGTAATATTCGAGGGAAATATTCGCACGGGCGGAGAGCTCCTTCTCCGTATACACCCCCTGCCTGACGAACACGTCGATATTCTCCTGTTTGAAGAACTCAGGCACGGCGTCGGCAGTCGTCTTATTGTTGAGCAGTCCCCTTCTCTCCGCCTCGGGCTCCCAGTCGGGGCCGTAGCCGTTGTAATTGAAGATGATGCGGTAATGCTCTTTGAGGAGCTTTTCGGTATACTCCTTGCACGCCTTCGGAAAGTCCTCTGCGCCCGAGAGCGCGTCAACGGCGTCCGAAAACGCTTGCGCAGCAATGGTATTCAAGACGATGTTGGGATCGGCGACGGACGCCTGCGAGCCGAGCATTCTGAATTCGAACTTATTGCCCGTAAACGCAAAGGGCGACGTGCGGTTTCTGTCCGTTGTATCGATGGGAAAGATGGGGCTTTCGGGCACGCCGATGGAGCCCGGGACCGCCTTTTTGGGGACGTACTGTCTGCCGAGGACGATGCTGTCGACGAGAGCGCCAAGCTGGTCGCCGAGATAGACGGAGATGATCGCGGGGGGTGCCTCGTTTGCGCCGAGGCGGTGATCGTTGCCCGCCGACGCGACGCATGCACGCAAGATGCCCTGATAGTTATCCACGGCCGCGATCACACAGGCGAGAATGAGCATGAAGCGGGGATCGTCCTCGGGATCGTCACCGGGGTCGAGCAGATTGATCCCCGTATCGGTGGAGAGCGACCAATTATTGTGCTTGCCCGAACCGTTCACCCCCTCGAAGGGCTTCTCATGAAGGAGACAGACGAGGTGGTGCTTCTGCGCCGTCTTTTTCATGAGTTCCATGGTGAGCTGGTTGGCGTCCACGGCGACGTTTGCAGTCGTAAAGACAGGGGCGAGCTCGTGCTGGGCGGGTGCGACCTCGTTGTGTTTGGACTTCGCAAAGATCCCGTACCGCCAGAGCGTCTCGTCGAGATCGCGCATATATTCGGAGACGCGGGTCTTGAGGGAGCCGAAATAGTGGTCGTCCATCTCCTGCCCGCGGGAAGGCGGCGCGCCGAACAGCGTCCTTCCCGTTAAAATGAGATCCTTCCTTTTGAGATACACATCTTCGTCGATGAGAAAGTACTCCTGTTCGGGCCCCACCGTCGTCGCGACCTTTCTGCATTCGACGCCGAACAGTTTCAGAAGGCGCTTTGCCTGCAGGTCGAGCGCGGTCATGGACTTGAGAAGGGGTGCCTTTTTGTCGAGCGTCTCCCCCGTGTAAGAGACAAAGACGGTCGGGATATACAGCGTTCCCTCCTTGACGAAGGCGGGAGAGGTCGGATCCCACGCCGTGTAGCCGCGGGCGGCGCTCGTCGCGCGCATGCCGTCCGAGGGGAAGGAGGAGGCGTCGGGCTCGCCGACAATCAAGCTCTTTCCCGTCAGCTGCATGATGACTTTATCGCCCGAGGGCTCGATAAAGCTGTCGTGCTTTTCCGCGGTGAGGTTTGTGAGCGGCTGGAACCAGTGGGTGTAATGGGTCGCCCCTTTTTTCACCGCCCAGTCCTTCATGGCATTGGCGACGGCGCCCGCGATGGACGTATCCAAGGGCTCGCCCTCGTCGACCGTCTTCCGCAAAGACCTGTACACTTCCTTCGGCAGGGAGTTTTTCATCACTTCGTCGTTGAAGACGTTTTCGCCGAAGAACTCTGTCACGCGCATATGCTCACCTCATGTGTTTTTCTGTTCATTATATGATTTTTCTTCCGTGAAGTCAAATGTTTGGGCGAAAGATCCGAAGCAATTCCGAAAAGCAATTATCTGATGTTCCAAAAAAATCATTCACTCAAAAAATCTTCCCGCTTCAGGCCCGCGCGCAGTTTTTCGAGGGCGCGCTTCTCGATCCGCGAGACATAGGAGCGCGAGATCCTGAGCTTCAACGCCACTTCCCGCTGGGCGAGCGGCACCTCTCCCGTGAGCGCATAGCGCATGCACACGATCTGCATCTCCCGTTCCGAAAGCAACTCCCTGATGGCGGAGAGGAATTTTTCCTGCATGATACTGCGCTCGACGCTCCCGAAGATCTTGTCTTCCTTCTCGAAGAGGAGATCCATGAGCGTGAGCTCATTGCCGTCCTTGTCCGTGCCGACGGGATCGGACAGGGACATGTTGCCCCGATGTTTTTTGCCTGCGCGGATGAGCATTAAGATCTCGTTCTCGATACAGCGCGCCGTATAAGTCGCGAGGCGGGTACCATGTCCGGGTTCGTAGGTGTTGATCGCCTTGATGAGCCCGATGGAGCCCACGGAGATCATGTCGTCCGTCTCCGCCGCCCCCGTGTATTTTTTGACGATGTGCGCCACCAGCCGCATGTTGTGCTTGACGAGCATATCCTTCGCATGCTTATCCCCCTGCCGCGCCAAGGCGAGGTACTTCTCTTCGTCCTCTTTGGAGAGGGGCTTGGGGTAAGAGCTCCCGTCCGAGACGCCGCCCGTAAAAAAGAAAAGCCGTCCGAGGACGGCATAAAAAAGTTCCAGCATGTTCCACCTCTTCTCCATTGTATGAAAGAGAGGTTTTGTCCTATGCCTTACTTACTTGGTATGGATCCGCACGCAGGTCACGCTCGAACGGGTGAGGGAGAGCCCGATCACGCCGTCCGTAAATCCGCCGATCGAAGAAGTTTTGGGAGAGACGGCCGTCTCTTCAAGCGTATTCACGTCCGTTCTCGCCCCCGAGAGCCGCGTGACGTCCGCGATCCCCGTAAGTTCCGCGTCGCCGAGATCGATGTTGAGCCGTACGGTCGCCTCGGCGACATTGACGATCTTGACGATGATATCCCCCGTCGCCTCGTCGAGGCTGGTCACATAGTAGAGTTTGTCTACATCGATGTCCGTATCGGCGCCCGAGAGCGTCACCGTCGGCGCGTATCCGCTCACATATTCGAGGGAAGAGGTGAGCTTTTTGGAGCCCGTGTTCTTCATGAAGAGCTGTTGGACATAGTAATTCGCCGTGCGGACGAGCTGCGTATTTGTGAAGAGCATCATGTCGACGCCCCAGTGGCGGTACTGCGTCTCGACGGGCGCAAACATGGGCGCATAGGCGGCGAGCCTGACGATATCGCCGTTCCGCTCGAAGCCAGTCATCGCGGCGGCTTCGCTAAGCGCCGAGAACCAGTTGTTCGTCCTATAGAGCGTGTTGAAATTCCCCGATTCTTTGAAATTGTTGTTGGCGGAGTATTCCCCGACAAAGACTTCGTAGCGGTCGTCCCCCTCGCGGACGTAGTTATCGTACATCTTGGTGTGAAGGAGAAAATCGACGGGGCTGTTGTAGTAGTGCTGGTCGTGGATGCCGTATTCGGAGAGCGCCGTGATCTTGCCCTTTGCGCGGTAGGCGATCGCGGCGTCCTTTGCGACGCCCGACGTGCGGGGCTGACCCGTCGTGAAGTCGATCGAGCCCTCGCAGTGGATGAGCTGTTGATGATTCCCGACGATGAGCTGCACCCCGTATTTCTTGCATGCCGCCATGAAGGCTTCGTCCTCGAGGAATTCTTCGTAGTAGCTCTCGTAGTAATCGGTCTGCGCCGTCCCTGCATCCCACTGCTCGTTGCCGATGCCGATATAATTCATCTCGAAGGGAGCCTCGTGCCCCATCGCGGCGCGGACGGAGCCCCACTTCGTGTTTTGATCCCCCTTGGCGAACTCGATGAGGTCGGCGGCGTCTTGGATGTAATCCGCGACATAGTTGCCGTGTCTGCCCGCGAGCGGCGCACCGGGGTACGCCTGCCCCTGACAGCTCAGCCCGCAATTCACGACGGGAAGGGCGGACGCCCCGAGCGATTCGCAGAATAAAAAGTATTCGTAGAAGCCGATCCCGTAGTCCATCTGATAATACTGCGACCCGTTGTTTTCCCAGAGGTCGGTATTGGTCTTGCGGGTGACCGCCTCGCCGTACGTCGTGACCTCTTCTGCTGCCTTCCCGTTCTCGGTATTCAAAAGATAGGTGAACGCGGGGACGGTATCCTCGCCGCTCCTTTCTCCGCTCGCGACGGCGCCGACCGAATTTTTCCAGTCGTACGCCTGTTCGAGGTTTTCTCCCTCGATGATGCACCCGCCGGGGAAGCGGACAAACTTGGGAGAGAGTTCCTTCACGGCGTCATATAAGTAATTTTTGATGCCGACGGTGGAATCCGTCGTCTCGAAGGAGACCCCGTCGAGCCCAACCGTTCCCGCCTGCGGGAAGGTGAGGCGGAGTTTGAGCCCCTCCGATGCCGTGCCCGACGCCTTCACCCTGCGGACATATTTGACCCATCCGCCGTCTCCTTCAAGAAGGATATTCCCTGTGGCATACTCCTGCGTGCCGTCCGTCACGGAAAAAGACATCTCTTCGACGCCTTCCGCCTTGACATATGCGGAGAAGATGTACTCCGTCCCCTCCTGCACCGCCATGGGAACTGGCACATAGCCGCTGTTTTCGACATACCCGCCCGCCTGCGTCCCGACAAGCGCATAGGACGCAACGTTGTTTGTGCCGTTGTAGTCGCAGAAATCCTCACCGAGAAGGCTTCCGTCCGTCGAGACGGTGAGCGTCGCCTTTTCCGCCTTCCAGCCGTAGTTTCTGCCGCCGTAGCGGGAAGAGAAGGACCCGTTGACGACCATATTGTCGTCGAGTGCCTGCGAAGCGTAGTTGATATCTTCGAGAAAGACGCCGAAGAGCTCGCTCGAGATCTCGGCATTTTTTTCGGGAACGCCGCCGACGGTGAGCGTCGCCTGTGCGTTATCGAAGGCGGGCGCGGCCTTGTCATATTCGGGCTCGGAAGGCTTATCTTCCTCTTTGCCGCCCGTATCTTGCTCGCCCGAACCGCCATGATCGCCCGTATCTTGCTCGCCCGAACCGCCGTGATCGCCCGTATCTTGCTCGCCCGAACCGCCATGATCGCCCGCATCCTGCTCGTTTTGCTCGCCGCTGTTCCCCGTACCGGAGCCGCATGCCGCCGTGCCGAGAAGCATCGCCGTGCCGAGAAGCCCTGCCATCAAAAGATGAAAGATCCGTTTCATAAATTTCCCCCCTTCGGGGTGAATTATATCACCGAAAAAAAACGTTTGTCAAATCTTTTTCGTCTTTCCGCTCGGTATTTCCTTGCGGCGAAGTTATGAAATCCTGCGCCGCATGCGCATGGAGTTGAGCACGGCGAGCAACATCACGCCGACGTCGCCGAACACCGCCGCCCAGATGGGAAGGGCAAACGCGCCCGTTGCCGTCGCGGCGAGGGAGACCGCCATAAGCGCAATTTTGACCGTGATCGAAAAGACGATGTTCTCCGCAACGATCTTGCGCGTCTTTTTGGCGCCCCTGACAGCCTTGGGCAGGGCGGAGAGGTCGTCGCCCGCGAGGACGAAATCGCTCGCCTCGATCGCCGCGCCGCTCCCGAGCCCTCCCATCGCCGCCGAAACGTCGCTCATCGCCATGACGGGCGTATCGTTGATGCCGTCTCCGACGTAGAGAAGGGTCCCCTCTCCTTTCAGTTCCCCCGCACGGAGGGGCTTTTCGTCGGGAAGCAACCGCGCACAGACCTCGTCTACGGGAAGATCTTTGAGTGTTTCCGCGGCACGTTCTTCCGTATCGCCCGTCAAAACTGCGATCTTCTTTACGCCCGTCTTTTTGAGGGCGGAAAGAGCATCCGCCGCCTCGGGGCGCACCATGTCCGAGATCCCGATCTTTCCGAGCAAGACGCCGTTTTCCGCAACGTAGACCGTAACCATGTCCGAAATGCTCTCCTCGACATCCACCCCATGTCCGCGCAAAAGCCGCGAAGAGCCGACGAGGACATGGGTGCCTCCGATCTCGCATGCGATCCCCATGCCCGCGATCTCCTCGACGTGTTCCGCGACATACGGAGTTTCGATGTTTGCGAACGCCTGCGCGAGGGGATGGGAAGAATTTTTTTCGGCGGCGGCGGCGTAGAGAAGGACTTTTTCTCCCCCCTCCGCACTCGCGACCGAGAATTTCCCCTCGGTGAGGGTTCCCGTCTTGTCGAAAGCGGCGACCTTCACCGCCGCGAGTTTATCCAGCCAAACCGCTCCCTTTGTCAAAACGCCGATGCGGGCGAGCGCGCCCACGCCCGAAAAATAGGTGAGCGGCACCGAGATGATGAGGGCGCAGGGGCAAGAAATGACGAGAAATTCGATCGCGGGCACCAGCCATTCCGAGAAATTATAATTTTGGAAGAGGGGCGGGATCAGGGCGATCAGCACGGCGAGGAGCACGACGACGGGCGTATAGATCCGCGCAAACTTTGTGATGAACTTCTCGGGTTTCGCCTTGGAAGCGGAAGAATTTTCGACGAGTTCTAAAACCTTTGCGACCGCGCTCTCCGTATAGGGGCGAAGGACTCGCGCCGAAAAGGCGTTTCCCTCGTTGACGCACCCAGCAAGAAGTTCGTCGCCCGCCTTGACCTCTCTTAAATAGCTCTCCCCCGTGAGGGATTTCGTGTCGAGTTCGCTCTCCCCCTCCGCCATGGTGCAGTCTACAGGGATCTTGTCGCCGCGGCGGATGAGGATGAGATCGCCCGCCTCGAGCGCCTCGGGCTCCACTTCTTCCTGCCCGTGTTCGGTGAGGCGGATCGCGCTGTCGCTCTTCATCTCCATGAGACGCTTGATCGCTCCCCGCGAGGATCCGACCGCAATCGATTGCAAGAGCTCCCCGATCTGATAGAGCAAAACGACCGCCGCCGCTTCCATATATTCCCCGATCGCGATCGCGCCGACCGCCGCAACGAGCATCAGGAGGTTCTCGTCGAGGAGCACGGACGGATGAAACCCGCCCTTGAAGGCGCGCACGGCATTTTTCCCCGCGTTGAAGCCGACTTCCCAGCCCGCGGCAAGGAAGGACGCAAGGCAAAAACTCACGCCGAGGTACCATTTCCACCCGTCCTGCGCGGTATAGAGAATGGTCAAGAGGAGCCCGGGGACAAAGAATGCCGCCGAGATCGCAATGGAGAGGATCTCTTTGAGGCGGCTTTCCCGCTTCTCGGGTGCGTTCCCGTCCACGATCTCCACTTCCTCAAAGCCCGCAATGACGCCGATCGCCTTTTCAAGCGCCTCCGCACTCTCGTAGGAGAGCGACACGCGCTGGTTGATGAAATCCGCCGTTGCGGCGTTCACCCCCTCGATTTGTTGGAGCTCTTCGGAAAGCTCCGCCGCGCATGCCGCGCAGTCCAAATTTTTAATTTTGATGATTTTTTCCATACAATGACCTCAAATGTGGCAATGCAGATGGGCGCAGGCGAGTTCAAGAACGGCGAGGACGTGCTCGTCGTCGAGGGAATAGAGGATATTCTGCCCCTCCCGCCGCGACTTGACGACGCCGTTCGCCTTGAGGATCCTGAGCTGGTGCGAGACCGCGCTCTGCGTGCCCCCCACCGCCCCGACGATGTGCAAAACGCACATTTCTCCGTGCCGCAGGGCAAACAAGATCTTGAGGCGGCAGGGCTCGGAGATCGCCTTGAAGGACGCGGCGACCCGCATGACTTCCTCTTCCTTCGGCATGCTCCTCTTCGCCCGCTCCGCAGCTTGCAGATGTTCTTCTTCATGATTACAGACTGTCATATCAACTCCTATATCAATATATGAATAACTATTCATATATTACCACAACAAAAAAACGCTGTCAAGCGTTTTTCTGCGGAATCACAAGATTTTTGGGCGAAACAAAGGTTTTTCCGTTGAGATAGGAGAGCGCACCGCTCAGATTCAGGGTCAATTCCTTGGAGAGGAGCCTCTGCCGCTTCGCGTGATAGGCGCGGTTCACCTCTTCCGCCCCGTATTTTTCGTCCCCGAGGACAGGATAGCCGAGAAAGGCAAGGTGGGCGCGGATCTGGTGCGTCTTGCCCGTGTGAAGGGTCACGCGGAGCAGGGAAAATCCCCCCTTCCGCTCCAAAACATCGTATTCCGTGACGATCTTCTCCCCTTTGGGCGCGGAAGAAATGCTCACCCGCGCCGCCCGCTCGTCCTTGACAAGGTACGCCTCTTCGACGGCATGGTCGGCTTTCACGTTGCCGGCGACGACCGTAAGATAGACCTTTTGCACCCGTCTTTCACGGAACGCAGAGAGGAGCTCTTCCTCGGCGGCGTCGTTCTTTGCGAGGATCATCAACCCCTCCGTATTGCGGTCGAGGCGGTGAACGAGGCGGGCGCCCTGCCCGCTCAGTGCAAAAGAGACCGCTTCGGCATTGACGCCGCTCTCCTTATCGATGACGGCGACATTTTCGTCCTCATAGAGAAGGGTAAACGCTCTTTTTTGCTCCTGCGCGGGGGTGAGGAAGTACTGCACACGGTCACCGCGGAGAAGCGGAACGTCCCGCCCCACCCGTTCGCCGTTGACGCGGATCTTCTTCTCTTTGAGAAGGGTGCGGAAGGCGAACGACGCCTGTGCGCAGACTTCATCGGTGAATTTTTTGAGGGTGGCGTCCTCTTGTACGGTGTATTCTTTCAAAAGCAGACCTCGCAAGGAGAAGTGCGGCGACGGGGATCGCCAAAAGGAGCGCATAGACGATCCCGCCGCGCATCAAAAAGTAGGTGAGATAGCAAAAGAGCAGGGCGGAGACCGTCTGAACCAGAGCATAGAGCAGCGCGCGCTTCCAGCCGACCTCCCGTGCCGTCGCCGCCACGGCGGAAACGCAGGGCGAACAGGTGAGAATGAATACCGAAAACGCCGCCGCACTCGCCGCGCCGAACGGAAAATGCCCGAAGAACATCTCGATCGCCCCCGCGACGTTCTCCTTCGCGACGAGTCCCGAGAGCGCGGCATAGGCGATCCGCCAGTCCCCCATGCCCGCGGGCGCAAACAGCCATTTGAGTCCCCCGCAGATCGCGGCGAGCATGCTCCCGTCCGCTTCGCAGAAGCGGAAGGAAAAATCGAAGGAAGAGAGCAGCCACGAGAGCATCAGAAAGGCTAAAATGACCGTCGCCGTCTTTATTATAAACTGTTTGATCTGAAAGAGCAAGCCTTTTAGGACAAAAAACGGCCTCGGGACCTGCAGGGGGGCGAGCTCCATCAGAAAGAGCGGACGCTTCCCCCGCATGAGCCGCGCAACGCAGAGGCTCAATAAGACCCCCGCAACGTACAGCCCCACGACAGCGGGGAAAGGATTTTCGAAAAAGGAAGAGGCGAGCGTCAAAAATACGGGCAGTTTGGCGCTGCAGGGAATGTAGGGAAGGCACAGAATGGCGCGCCGCTGCATCTTTTTATCGTCCAGCCCGCGCGTCGTGAGCACGGCAGCGGCGGTACAACCGAATCCCATCAACAGCGAAAAAACGGCCCTCCCGTTGAGCCCGACGCGCGAAAACAGTCCGTCCGTGAGATAGGCAAGGCGGCTGAGCAGTCCGCTTTCCTCAAACAGAATGAGAAAAAAGTACAAAAGCGCGATCTGCGGGAGAAAGCACAGCACACTCCCGAGCCCCCCGAGAATGCCGTCTCTCACCAGTGAGCGCACGGCGGCGGAAGGGATCTTCTCCGCATATCCCCCCAAAAAATCCGAGAAAAAATATTCGATTTTTGTCTTAAAAAGGTCGCCGGGGAGCCCGGGGGCGAACGTCACGAAAAAGACCGCAAGGAGCAACACCAAAAAGAGGGGCACGCACACGAATCCGTTGAGGAGCGCCTTGTCCGCCCTCGTCAAGCCCTCTTTGACGGGCGTATAGATGTCCCATATCTCTGCGCGGACGGGTTCCCCCGCTTCCTTTAAGGCGGAAGAAAGCCACTCTTTCAGCCCCCTTCCTTCCGAATCTATGACGGGAACGCCGAGCCGTGCGGAGAGCGCCCCCTCATCAAGAGAGCCTCCTTCCCGCACGAACCGCTTGCGTTTGGTGAGCACAAGCACACACTTTCTCCCCTTTGCGACAGAAAAAAAGAGGGGCAGCGCCCGTTTCAGCTCCGCACACTCCGCCACGAAGAGAAGGACGGCGTCCCCGTGCGCAACAAGATAGTCGCGGGTGATCTTTTCCTCCATGCTCATGCTGTCGAGAGCATAGATCCCGGGAAGATCGCATACGGTGTACTTCCTCCCGCCGATCGCGGCGTCCCGTTCGAGCACGCCGACCGTAACGCCGTGCCAGTTTCCGACCTTGGCATGTCCGCCCGTGAGGGCGTTGAAGAGGGTACTCTTCCCCGCATTGGGATTTCCGACGAGGAGAAGACTCACGTTGCCCATATCCGCACCCCCGCCGCAACCTCTCTTCCGAGGGCGACTTTGCTCGAACCCGCCTGCAAAAGAAAGGTCCGTCTGAAGAGAGAAACCTTCAAAAGACGGATCTTTGCGCCCGTATAGACGCCGAGCGCACGGAGCCGCTCGCGCACCGCTTCATCCTGCGTGACTTTGAGCACGACCGCGCTCTTTCCCCGTTTCAGATCGCACAAATTCATACTATAAAAAATGCGGACGGGGCAACGTTTATGCCCGTCCGCAGCCGCACAGCGTTTTACGCGTTTGTCTCGCGTGCTTCCCTGTTCCCTTGGAGCTTCAGCATGCCGTTCGTGATGATCGGCGAGATGATGAGCCAGAGCGCCGCAAGCGCGATCAGCGAATAGACGATGATCGAACCGACCGCTCTCGGCCCCTGAAAGATCGCGGACACGAGATTGAAGTTGAAGATCCCGAAGAGTCCCCAGTTCAGCGCACCCGTCAGTACAAGGATATAAGAGATGATGTTTGCAATGACCATTACTTGCCTCCTGCAAGCAGTGTGAGCGGTTTGAAAAGGATTATACATTGGTTTTTTGTTTCGCTCGATTTGTTTTGCGTTCGGTGAACCGACCAAGCGTTCCAAATTGTCATGTCGAGCTTGTCGAGACATCTCTGCCTTGTTTTTGCGCGCAAAACAAATACGAGCGAGGAATGTAACGTGTATGGGATATTGGGTCACTGCCTCGTACGCTTGTCACGACATGAAGTCGAAGGGGTTCGACAAATTGAGTGCGCTGCCGCAAAAGCGTGGTTTTGCTTCGCGCCGTAATTTGGAAGCATGCCCACCTCAGTCACCTGCGGTGACAGCTCCTCCTTGGGAGGAGCCTTTACTCCCCCCGCCCTCATCCCGAGGCGAAGCCGAGCGGATCTCATAGACCCATAAAGCGTCCGTACTTACGAGGGCTCGCCCCTTACGGGGCTCGGAATGAGGGGCGCCGAGGTGACGCGCGCGGCGTCATCCTGAGACAGTAAGAAAGAACAAAGTCCGCAAGAGAGTGTCCCGAAGGATCTCGCCGCTACAGCGTACTGTTTGCCCCCCGAGATTCTTCGGAAATTACTCTTCGAACTACGTTCAACTCACTGTCTCAGAATGACGCGGGGGAATGATTCGGACTGCGTACAACACAGAATAACACGGAAGGGTCGGCGTAAGCGCGAAACAAAAGCGAAAAAACCGCCGCAAAAGCGGCGGTTTTCATCAACCCAATTATTTTTTATCCTTCTTGGACTTCTTGCCCTTGAGCTCGTTAAGGTCGACTTCCTCCACATTCTTTTCGGAAGGCTTGACGATGAACAGAACCACGATCACAACGGCAAGCACCGCAGAGATCGAGAACAGCACCACAGAAGTGATATTGTTGCGGAACCAGTCGATCGTCCCTGCCGTCTGCTCGAACGGAGTCTGGATCTCAATGACCTGATATGCGACGGAAACCTTGTTGTCGTTGAGCGGATCTTTGAGCTCTAATTTGACGAAGTAATACCCCTCTTCCTGCGGAACGAAGGAGCCGGGCGTCGTCCCGGGATTCCAATGGTAATCGTTCTGCGCTTTCTGCCACGCTTCGGTATCCTCTTCACTGATATTGGAGTTGAAAACCTTGATCGGTGCGGAGAAGCAACCGGCGTATTTCTCGTCATCGAAATACTTTGCGGGATCTTCGACGAGCTGGCTGTAGGTGACTTGCTCGCCTTCGGGAAGACGGGAAGGATCGAAGTGATACAGCGAATAGGAGCGCTTGCAGCTGCCGTATGCAACGATGTCGAACGAAGAGATCGAGTAAGAGGTGCCGCGGTATCCGGGATCCTGCCTGCCCGGATCTTCGATCGTCGCGCCCGTATAGCCGACGGAGAAAGTAAACTCTGGAACATCCTTGAAATCCCAGATGTTCGAGGTGGTGAGCGAAACAAGCTGGGGCTCGTCCTCATCCGTCCAGAGCTTCATCGTGTTGTTGAAGTTGTCCGTCGCGAAGATACGGAAGGTGTAGGTGCCGGGCTCTTCGATCTCGAAATGGAGATTGTTGTATGCCCTTCCCGTCACGGAAGAAGCGGTAGAACCCGTTGCAACGCCCGGTTTGTAGTAGCAGATCGTGAACTTGAGATTGCGGTAATCAGCATACTTGCTGGAAATGAGTTCGCGGAGGGAAGGCAGATAGAACTCCGACCCGTCGCCCGCGCTCGCATTCTTGGCACGGTCATCGACCTTCTTTTGATAGGAATCCACAACTCTGTCGTATTCCGTTTGGTCGGGAATGACATTCTTTTTCGCATCTGCATCCGCAGTAAGGACGGTGTATGCCGGAGCGCGGTCGCCGCCGCTTCTGCGCTTGGCGACGAGGTAACGGAATGCATCCTCCCCTTCCCCGAGCGTCGCCACGATCTCGGGATCTTCTTCCGCCGCGCACCAGTCAAGATAATAATACTCAGACGACCAATCCTTTCTCCCGTCCTCGAGCGTAAAGCGGATGGAGAGATACATCTCGCCGTTTTCACCGATCTGATCGTCGGCCGTGGGGAAGAGGAAATCGTTCGTCGAGAAGGTGGAGTAGCTGTCCGACTCCGAGACGGTGTTGGGTTTGACCCATACGCCGTTCTCATCCTTGTGCGCCACATACAGATAACGGTTGGGGGTCGTGCTCGTAGACGTCGATTTGGAAGAGACGACGTCGATGCACTTATAGCTGAGTTCGAGCTTCTGCCCGATGGTATAGCCGTAGAAATCGCTGTTGAAGATGAGTGCGGGAGCCGCCGTGTCCGTCAGCGTGGAGCCGCTGTAGAGCACCGTACCGTCCGCTTCGGCGTCGGGCGTGCTGTCCGCTTTCTTCGACACGCTGCCGCCCGAAACTGCAAGGGACTGGCCGTTGAGGTCTTTCAAAAGGATCTTCTGCCCGCTTTTCGCGTCTTCGGGAAGTTTGACGGAGAAGATCATGGGGGCGATCTTAAGATCGGTGGAAGTGCTGCGTTCGATGTAGTAGCCGCCGATGTTCGTGACCTTGCCGATCATCTGTTCGCTTTCGCCGCTCTTGAGGAGTACGAAAAATTCACCGGGTTCGCAGGGGGTATCTTCATAGCTTTCCGTAAAGGAGAGCGTGATGTCGTTTGCCGTATCGACGGTGTAGGTAGTATCGGGCGTGTAGTCCTTGTACTCATCCGCCTGATGGTCTGCATCCTTGATATAAACGGTGACCGCGCCGTCTTTGTTTTCAAAGATGAGCTCGTTGACGGCTTTCCCGTTCTTTTCGCGGGCATTCTCTTCCTTCGCCTCGAAGGTGAGCGTAAAGGTTTCGAAGTTGACTTCGGGGAATGCGAAAGTGATGCTGTAATATTTATGCTCGGGGATCGCAGCGGCGCGTACGGACGCGGCCTTCGCTTCCCCTTCCGACGCCGTATCCTCTTTGACGGGATCGAACCATCTGAGTGCAAGGGAAGAGAGATACTCGAGCTTGCCTTCCTTGGGCTGGACGGAACCGTTCACACTGCCCGAAGAGTCAAAAGTATCGTATTTCGTGGCGAGCATGAGCGTCGTGTAGGCGACGGGATCTTCTTTTGCCGCCTCCGTCTTGTCGGGCACATACGCCGCCGTCTTGTCGCCGCTCGTCTGGCCGTTGCCGAAAAGGGAGGAGGGCGTATTGAGCGCCGCATCCGCAACAACGGCGGGATTGAGCGCGCCCAAGGCGAGCCCAAGCGTCAGCACAAGCAATGCAAAGCATGCGAGAATTGTAATAAAACGCGATTTTGTCCTGTTCATATAACTTGCTCCACGCGGCTATACCGCACGATCATCTCATTCTATTTTACAATAATTTTCCCCGCCCGTCAAGCGGTATTTGCCTTTATCTTACAAGAAATTAAAATTTTCGCAGAATTTCCACCGATCATACACTGAAGAGCGCGGCAAAGTCGAACTCCTTCCACGGGGCGGATGCGGGCGGCTCCGAAAGAAAGCGCATGCGCTCCTTGGTGACGGGATGGGTGAAGGCGAGACTGTACGCCCACAGCGCAAGTTTCCCCTTCTGCGCGCGCTCCCCGCCGTAGCGCATATCCCCGAAGACGGGATGCCCCGCGCCCGCCATCTGGACGCGGATCTGGTGGCTCCTGCCCGTATGCAGTTTGATCTCGGCGAGGGAATACCCCCCGCGGGAGGAGACAGTGCGGTAATCGAGCGAGGCGAACTTCGCCCCGTCCGTCCCCTGCGGACAAAGATAGACCATATTGTTGACGGCATTCTTTTTCAGCCAGCCCTCGAGTTTTCCCTCTTCGGGATCGGGGACGCCGTTCAAAACGGCAAGATATTTCTTTTCGAAATCCCCCGTCTGCATCTGTTCGGAGAGTCTGCCCGCCGCCTTGCTCGTCCGCGCAAACACCATGACGCCGCCCGTGGGCCTGTCTAACCGATGGACGAGCCCGATGTAGACGTTCCCCGCCTTTTGGTATTTCACGCGCACGTATTCCTTAATTAAATCGAGGAGATTTTCATCCTTGCTCTCGTCGGGACAGCAGGCGAGGTTTTGCTCCTTCACGACGACGATGATGTGGTTGTCCTCATAGAGAATGTTTTCGGTGATGTCAGTCATAGATGCAAATACCTCCCGCGCCGCAGGGAAGAGGGATCCCCTCCCCGGTGGGCAGCCCCACCTCGTACGCTTCCGTATGTCCCCCGCCGCCGAGGGCGATCGTCAGTAAGTTGTTCAGAACAGTGGGTTGCAGTCCCGTCGTATAGCTGTTGATGAGAAAGAAGAGCGGGTCGTCCGACAGAAGCTCCGCGCAGAGCTTCACAAAGGGGAAGAGCTCCGTCTCGATCTTCCACATCTCGCCGTTCGGCCCCCTGCCGTAGGAGGGCGGATCCATGACGATCCCGTCGTAGCGGTTGCCCCTTCTCAGCTCGCGGAGGACGAATTTTTTGCAGTCGTCCACGATGTAGCGGATGCCCGAAGAGATCCCCGAAAGCCTCGCGTTCTCCCCCGCGCGCTCCACCATGCCCTTGGCGGCGTCCACATGGGTGACTTCCGCACCCGCCTTGGCAAGCGCGACCGTCGCGCCCCCCGTATAGGCGAAGAGGTTGAGGATTTTCGGTTTCCTCCCCCTTGCGATAGCGGCGGAGACGAGGGAGCCCATCCGCTCCCAATTGACGGCCTGCTCGGGAAACAGCCCCGTATGCTTGAAGCCCATGGGCTTGATTTTGAAGCGAAGCTCTTGATAGCCGATCGTCCACTCCGCGGGAATGGGGCGGCGGAACTCCCACGCGCCCCCGCCCTTATCACTGCGGCGGTAAACGGCGTCGCAGTCCATGGAGAAGAGGTCCTGCCCCTTCCAGATGACCTGCGGATCGGGACGGAGAAGGGTGATATTCCCCCACCGTTCTAATTTATAGCCGTCTCCCGTCGCGAGGACGGAGAAATCCTTCCAGCCGTCGGCAATGCGAATCATGACCCTATTATAGCGGATAAAGTTTTTTTTGTAAAGAAAAATCGCGATGAAAATCAAAAACCGCGCCCCTTCCTTGGCTCCCCTCTTAGGGGAGCTGTCACCGCAGGTGACTGAGGGGTTTCCCGCCGTGTTTGAAAACCCCTTTCCCCTTCGGGGACTTCCCCTGAAAGGGGCAGCAAGAAAGCGGTGATGCTTCGACAAGCCGCAAGGACAGCAGCGGCTCAGGATGACGCGGTTAGTACCCTCGCGCCCCTCTCAAAGTGGAGAAAGCCATTGTCATTTCGACCGAAGCGAAGCGGAGTGGAGAAATCTCAAAAAATAAGGTGGAGATTTCTCGACGGCAGCGCCCGCGGCTACTCGCCGCGGGCGCTTTGCTCAAAATGACAAACGATGATACGGTTGTCCCCTCGTTTTGATTTATTTGGGCTCGCGCCAACAAGGCGCGAGCCCAAATAAATCAAACGAAACTATTTCTTAAAGATCAATACATTGAAACTGTGCGGCGGAAGATCGAGGGCGTTCGGCGAAGTCGGCGCGACCTCCTGCGGGGAGATGAGTTTGGGCTCTTCGACCGTGTTATACTGCCCGAGCTCTCCCGAAAGGCGGATGATCCTCGTCATGGAGCCGAAGTCCACATCCGCTTCGATCTCGGCATGCACCTCCGCTTCCCCCGCGTTGACGGCCTTCACAAAGTAAGTGCCGTCCCGCTCCGTCACGGACGCGTAGATCCCCTTTTCGTCCGTACGGGTGGGGAAGGACCAGCTTCCCGTATACTGGCTGTACAGGAGCTGGACGTAATAGCTCGCCGAGCCGTACGCGCTCTTGCCGTCGAACCAGATCATGTTCGGGCACCACTGCGTATAGCCGAGCCGCGCGAACAGGGGCGCGAAGGACTTCATCACGACGACGTCCGCGTTCCGCTCCATGCCCGTCATGAACGCCGCTTCGGCGAGCGCGCCTTCCCAGCAGTTGGACTGCGGCGCGTTGAAGCCCGCCGCCCCCGACCCCGGGACATGCGCGGCATATTCGCCCGCATACACCGTGCCGAGACGGGGATAGTGATCATACACATCCGTATGATCGTACAGCCACTGCGGGGAGACGTAAAAGTGTTCGTCCGAACAATAGACGAAATTGGGATTCTTTTGAAGATTCTCCCGCGTCCACTTCCATGCGTCGCGGTGGGAATCGGTATCCACGGTGGGCCCGACGGTGCCGACGATCTTCATCTCGGGATATTTTTCATGGATGCGCCTTTCAAAGAGCTCAAAGCGCTTGTAAAATTCGTTGGGCGCGGGCTTGCCCGTGTCTTTCTGAATGGGAGAGGCTTCCCACTGCTCGTTGCCGACGCCGATCATCTCGAGGTTGAAGGGTTCGGGGTGGCCCATCTCCGCACGGACCTTGCCCCAGACGGTATCCGTGCCGCCGTTGGCGAATTCGATGACGTCGAACGCTTCCTGAATGTAGGTCTCGAGTTCCGGGGAATCGAGAGGGACGAATTCCGTCGACATGTATTGGCAAGCGATCCCGACGGAGACGACGGGCAGCGGCTTTGCGCCCAAATATTCGCAGAGACGGAAGTACTCATAGTAGCCGACGCCGAGCGTCTGGCCGTAGTGGGCATAGGCCGAGCGCCAGTCCGTCTCGGGGCCCGTCGCATGGACGGCCCAGCGGTTCCAATTCTGCTTTCTGCGCTCGACGGGACCGATCGAATTCTTCCATAAGTAGCGATTTTCGAGGTTGTTGCCCTCGACGACGCATCCCCCGGGGAAGCGCAAAAAGCCGGGGTTCATGGCCTTCATGAGGTCGACG
>CANRIY010000021.1 GCA_947630775.1 uncultured Clostridia bacterium
GATCCTGTTGCGCCGTCTTGCCCGTGACCCCGTCTGCGATCGCCTGTACCTTATTTTTAAGCGCCGTAAACGCGTCGCCGATCTTGGAGAAGTCCGCATAGACGATCTTCGCGGCAATGTCGCCGTAGCGCAGGGTGAGCTCTTCCGCCGTTGCATAGACATGGAACTCGTTGCAGACGCCGTTTACTTCGAGCACGACGCGTGCGCTGAGTTCGAAGCCGTTCTTCCACGAGATGCCCGCGTCTTCGAGATAGACCGCAAGCTGTGTCTTCCCGACGTTGAGCGTAAAGCCGCCGTCGAAGGAGGCTCCCTTCTTTGCGACGATCGCGGAAGCGACATCGACCACCGCGCCGAGATCCGTATAGTCCGAAGGATCGACCGCGGAAAGGGGCTTGCCCGCCTTGACGGTGAGCTCCACGCCCTGCCCCGTTGCGGAAATGCCCTCTTCGGACACGGTGAGGGTGAGGTCGCCGAGCCCAAGCGTGACGCCGAGATCGCGGAGAAGATCCGTTCCCTTGAGAACTGCGCTGAGCCCGCCGTCTCCCGCTTTAAGTTCCAGATAGTCGCCGAATCTCAAATTGAGAAGTTGATTTACAAGTTGATCGAGGAAGTCCGTAACGCCCGCATCGGGGGTACCCATGTCGGGGACCGTCACGTCGGGTTTGGTCGTCCCCGTCTCGGCAAGGATGTCTTTGACGAGCGCTACGACCTTCGCCGTATCCCCCTTCAGCTTCACGCCGTCGATTCTCAGATAGACGACGCCATTCAGAACGTCGAGCTCAAGCGTGCGATCGACGGAATCGATCGTGAGGGTAAACGTGCCGTGAACGGCGGATGTCGCGGGTTGGAACGTGAGCGTGCCGCCAACGCCGAACCTCTCGGACGTATACGTGAGGCCGAGGGCGATCGTCTCGTTTTGGAAGAGCCCGGCGAGCTGTTTGATGGAGCCCGAAACTTCGACATAGCCGTCCGTGGCCGTCCCGAAGGAGCTGCCCTTCTTTACGTTGAGCGTGAGCGCACCCTCGAGGGCGGAGACGTTGAGCGCTTCGCCGTCCACGGTGAGAGTTGCCTCGCCGAGGGTGAAGTTGTACCCGAACGCCTTCAAGATCTCATCGAGCGCGACCGTCGCGCTGAGGACGCCGTTCTCATTCGAAACCTTGAGGATGTTGCCGAGATTTTCGAGGAGCTGCTCCACAGGCGTGAGCACTTCCGCCGCCGCGGCAGGCCCGCCGATGGAATTGATAACGTCTTTGAGCTCTTCGACGTTCACCTTGAGCTTCACGCCGTCCACATCGAGATAGACGCTGTCGTTCATATAGAGCGCCGTGATCTGTTTTGTGGCTTCTTGATAGGTAAATGTCAGCGCTGCGGAGACGTACATGTTTTCGAGGTCGAGCGTCACTTTGCCGCTGAGCCCGATGTCGCCGCTGTTGTAATTCAGATCCGCCGCAATATAGTTGTTTTCGACGAGCCCGACCACCGTACTTGCGATGGGCATGAGATCGGTGTAGCTTTCGGGGCTCTCGGGGCTCTCGGGGGCGGTCTCCGATGCGGAAAGGGTGAGCGTCACGCCGAGGACTTCCGCCGTGACATTCCCGTTTTCTACCGTAACGGTGAGGTCGCCGAGGGTGATTTTCCCCGTGGAGATGCCGAGGCCTTTGAGGAGTGCGTCGAGCGCGACCTGCGCTTCGAGGGCGTTGTCGGTACTGCGAAGGGTCGTGATGATCGAATCGAATTTGAGCGCGAGGAGTTTTCCGAGAATGTCCGTGCTCCCCGTGCCGCTGTCGTCCGTCGGGCCGTCCGTCGGGCCGTTTGCGCCGATGAGGTCTGCGATCTCGTCCGTGCTTGCTTTGAGTCTGAGCCCGTCCACGAGAAGATACACATTCCCGTCCGCATAGGTCAGTTTGGCTTCCTTTGTGACCTTGCCGTAGGTTACATTCAGCGTTGCGGAAGCCGCAAGATCCTGCATGCCGAGCACAAGTTCACCTCGGACGGAGACGTTCGCGTCGGCGTTCTCATACGAAACCCCTACCTTCAGGTTTTCGCCCGTGAAGAGGTCATAGAGATCGGGCGCATAGGGCAGGACGGAAGCGTATTCTTCCGCCTCGACGTCTGTCGTAAATTTGTCGCCGCCGCCGAGGGACACCGTCGCACCCAGAGCGGACAGGGTGAGCCCGTCCCCGCTGAGTACGATGCCAACGTCCCCGAGGTTGAACTCCTTGCCGAAGTATTGAAGGAGTTCCGACCCCTTTACGGTGAGCGTAAGGGTATTCTCCGTTCCTGCGGAAGAGAGAAGGTCTGCAAACTTTGAATCGAGGAGAGCTTCGAGAACGGTCGAGAGGACGTCCGTCTCTTCCTCCGTTGCCGCGGGCAGGAAGGAGAGAAGGGTTTCGATCTCGCCCGATCCCGCCTTGACTTTGAGGCCGTCCACATCGAGATAGACCGTCGTCCCGTCGAACAGGACGGAGACGGGCTTTTCTGTGCCGCCGTAGCCGAGCGTAAAGTCTCCTTTGAGCGCGAAGCCATCCTTGTACATGACCGACGCACCGCCGCCGAGGGTAATTCCGTATTCCGTATTGGTATAACCGATCTCTGCGCGGAGCGCGTCTGCCGTAAAGAGATCCTTGAGCATGCCCGCATATGCCATCGCGTCGGTATATGCCGCCTTCTCCGACTCTCCGAGCTCGGAGGGCGCCGTTCCGCCGTATTTGATCTCGGCGTCGAGGGCAAGGCCGCCGAAGTTCGCTTCCGCCCCGATCTTGTTGAGCGTCACGTTGCGGTTGCCGTCATGGTCGAACAGGAAATCGAGCACGATCTCCGCATCCCCCAGATGGAGCACGGAGTGCAAGCGCGCCGTCTTCTCCTCCACCGTAAATTCGCCGCCCGTGATCGCTTCAAGGGGATCCTCGGAAGTTCCTGCCCCGTCCGCCTGTGCGGCGGGTTCGCCGCCCGTAAAGAGGGCGAGAAGTTCCTCCGTGGTGAGCGAGAGTTTGACGTTGCCGTAATTGAGATACGCCTTGCCGCCTTCCATCCAAAGGCGGAGAACGCCGAGGTCGGCGCGCGCCTTGATACTGCTAAGATCCAAGCTACCCCCCGACGTGCCGAGGTCGAGCCAAATTGAGCCGTTGAGGGGCTGTCCGTCCAATGTGAGCGACACATCGAGCACGGTGGGCTGGGTGAGCAGGGGACTGAATGCGGAAGCGAGGCAATCCGTCGCACTCAGCGGGCGTTGGGTCTGCCCCGTCGCTTCGGCGTCCGCATACTGCTTATAGTATTGATTGTAGATCTCCTGCACTTCTTCGTCGATCCCCGAGACGTCGTAGGAGAACTCCGTCGTGGAGGTCGAAGTGCAGGTCGTGACGATCGTCTTCATCGAGGCGGTATACTTTTCGGAGACCGTACAGCGGACAGGCAGCCAGTTCTCCGTAAACGTATAGCTGATCTCGATATAATCGAAATCGGGGGGTGCGTCGATGCCGCCTGTGAATACCATTTGGTTCCCGTAATAAGCGGCGGCGCCCGTCTTGCCCTCTTCGTCCGTCTTTGCCTTCAGACGGTAGGTGACGGTGAAGCATTCCGCCCCGTCCGCAAGGGAGACGTTTTCGGCGGCAGAAAGTGTCGCGCTCTCGATGGTGTTCTGCTCAAAGACATAGACGGAGAGCTCCGTCGCAGGGAGCCCGTTGAGCTTGCGGAAGCCGTCGTCGCCGTTGACGTTCATATTGCCGAGAGGGGCGCCGTCGGGGAAGACGGTATCCATGCCGTTCCACTTCGACTTGTCCTGCTCGCTGTCCCGCCAGATGACGCGCTCGCCGTTCACGTAGCAATATTCGCGCGCCACGTTGATCATACTGCTCGTCGTGATGTCTTCGGAGATCAGGATCCCGTTCGAATACCGCTTATAGGTGGCAACTTCCTGCGGGCCGATCGCGGTATCGACGGTGCTGTGCATTTCGGAATACCATTGATCCTGCTGTGCAAACATCCAGTTGATCCGTCCGAAGACGTCGAGACCGTCGTATGTATTCTCGTCCCCCGAGATCGCATTGCCGTTCTCGTCCCGCGCCTTCAGTTCGGACGTAAACGCGGCGGCGGTGAACACTTCCCCGTCCTTTACGGGAATGGAAACGGAGCCGTACGCGGGATCGACGTCGTTGCGCACCTGCGGCCGCAAAAATGCAATGCACGCCCATGTCCCGAGCGCGGCGACCGCCGCGGCAGAGACGATGCAGACGCTCGTTTTGACGGGTCCGAACTTCTTCTTTTTCTTGCCGTCCTTTTTCTTGCCCTTGGATCTCCCCTCTTTTTCGGGAGCCTCGTTTTCGGGAGTTTTCTCCTGTCCGGAAGTCTCCTGCGCCTCTTCGCGTTCGGGAGTTTTCTCCTGTCCGGAAGTCTCGGGCTGTTCTTCGGCGATTTTTTTCTCCTCTTCCATCGTTTTCCTTCCTTTCGGGGCTCCGTCACTTCCACTTGTGACAAGATTCCCCCGTTGTCATGAAAATCTATGACACTATCGTACCACTTTCCATAGAATGTGTCAATGATTTTTTCATGATTTTCGAAAAACTTTTGAAAGGAAGAAATCAAATGGGACACGTGATCAAGAATGACACCCCCTCAGTCGCGCAAGGGCAGCGCGCCAGCTCCCCCTCAAGGGGGCGCCAAGGGTCGGTAGAATCGAGGGGGCGCCAAGAGTCGGAAGTGCAAAAGACCTCCCCCTTCGGGGGGGCACCGCCGCAGGCAGTGGTGGGGGGATCGCCCTGCCTTATTCCCCAAACAAGTCGGTAGTGAGGTACCTTCCGCCGCCGTCGGGAAGCACGGCGACGACGGTCTTTCCCTCGTATCCGTCACTTCCGCAGAGGGCGCAGGCGGCGGAAAGCGCGGCGCCCGAGGAGATCCCGCAGAGCACCCCTTCCGTCCGTGCGAGCATGCGCGCCGCCCGAAACGCCTCTTCGTCTTCGACCGCGATCACCATGTCGTAGACGGTGCGGTCGAGCGTTTTCGGAATAAATCCCGCGCCGATGCCCTGAATTTTGTGCGGCCCGCTCACCCCCTTTGTGAGCACGGGAGAGGAAGCGGGCTCCACTGCCACGACCAAAAGGTCGGGATTTTGCTCCTTCAGATACCTGCCCGCGCCCGAGATCGTCCCGCCCGAACCCACGCCTGCAACGAGGACGTCCGCCTTCCCCCCCGTCGCTTGCCAGATCTCGGGCCCCGTCGTCTCGTAATGGGCACGGGGGTTGGCGGGGGATTCAAATTGCCCGAGGATCACGCCGCGGAGCTCTTCGGCAAGCCTCTCGGCGCACGCGATCGCCCCCCGCATGCCCTCCGCACCGGGCGTGAAATGCACTTTTGCGCCGTACGCCTGAATGAGCCGCCGCCGCTCTTCAGACATACTGTCGGGCATGACGACGACGAGAGAATATCCCTTGACCGCGCAGACAGCGGCAAGAGAGATCCCCATGTTTCCGCTGGAAGGTTCCACGATGACGGTATCTTTGGTGAGTTTCCCCTCCCGCTCCGCCGCCTCGGCCATGGCAAGCGCGGCGCGGTCCTTGACGGAGCCCGTCAGATTCCCCGCTTCGAGTTTTCCGAAGAGCGCGGCCTTCAAAGAGAGCGCCCTCTCCAATCGGGAGAGCCGCAAAAGCGGCGTATTCGAGATCAGCTGTAACGGTTCCATACGTTCATGCTTATGCGGAAACATAAAAAAATGCCCGCGCTGCAGCACGGGCTTCATGATTTCATTGAGAATTATTTGCCGAGTTTGTTCATCATATCCACGATGTCCTGCACCGTCTTGACGCTTTCGACCTCTTCTTCCGGAAGCGTGATCTTATACTCGTCTTCGAGCGCCATCAACAGCTCCACGACGTCGAGCGAATCCGCGCCGAGATCCTTGACGACCTCCGATTCGGGCCGAATAGACTCCGCGGGAACGCCGAGCTGTTCCGCCAGCATCTTGCACACCTGTTCAAACATGTTCATCCTCCTGACGCCCGCAAAGGGGCCTTTTTGTTTCATTCTATCTCAATTTTTTCCCTTTGTCAATCCCTTTTGTTTTATTTATGAAGGAAAACTTCGTCGAGCGCGTCCTGCCATACTTTCTCCGAAAAACAGGGGTTTGCGGGAGAAGTGGAGGGAAGTTTTTTGGCGAGCGGTATGTACGCGGGAAAATTTTCCTCCAGCAGCCTGTATGCCGTGGCGCCGTTGCACAGGATCCTGCGGATGGGGGCGGCGCTGAAAACTTTGGGAAGATCCGCGAGGCGGACGTCCGAAATGGAAGCGTCGGAAGAGCCTGAGATAGCGCAGCTTTCGACGACGTCCCACAGCGCGATGTGCCGCCCGAGAAGAAATTCCCGCTTGCCCCCGACCGTCTCGGCAATCTCCTCGTTGAAATACCCCGAAAGCGTTTTCCAGAACCTGTTCTGCGGGTTGCCGTAGTAAAAATTCACGGCGCGGCTCTTCACGGATGGGAAACTTCCGAGGATGAGCACTTCGCTCTCTCCGTCAAAGACGGGATCGAACCCCTCCGCCCGCTCTTTCTTCAAAGCGTTCAAAGCGTGATCCCCTTGTCGAGATTTCCGACGGTCGCCGACGCCGCACGGGAGAAGTCGAAACTCCTTTCGATCGCCTGCATGACGTCCTCTCTCGTGAGTGCGGCGATCTCCGCCATGCGCTTTTCGAAGTCGTAGACCTCGTTCTGGTAGAGCATCTGCTTGCCGTAGAGAAGCATCTGCGAGGAAGTATTCTCCTGCGAAAAGACGGTGCCCGAGAGGAGTTGTTCGCGGCCGCGGGAGAACTCCTCTTCGCCGATCCCCTCTTTTTTGAAATTCTCGATGACCGAAAGGACGGCGTCCGCCGCACTCTGGGCATTCTTGGGATTGACGCCCGCATAGACGTTCAAGATCCCCGTCTCGGCATAGTGAGAGGGATAGGAATAGACGGAATAGGCGAGCCCCAGCTCCTCGCGCACCTTTTTGAAGAGGCGGGAACTCATACCGCCGCCGAGAACGGCGTTCATGACCTGCACGGCGGCGTAGGCGGGATCGTTCCGCTTCACCGTGGGGAAGGAGAAGGCGAAATGCGCCTGCTCGATGGGCTTCTTTTTGAAGAGCTTGTCCGCATGCGGGACGATGTGCTTCTCCCTGTCCCGGAACGCCGTCCGCGGCATGCCGCCGAAGTAGGCCTCCGTAAGCTCCGCCGCTTCCTGTACGCCGATGTTCCCCGCAAAGGAGACGACGATGTTTTCGGGGCAATAGCGCTCCTTTTTATAGGCAAAGAGGTCCTCGCGGGAAAATCCCGAGACGTTCTCCGCCGTCCCGAGAATGTTTCTGCCGTAGTTCTCCTTCCCGAAAGAAGCGCGGGCGAGAAGATCGAGGCAGAGGTCTTCGGGGCTGTCCTCGTCCATGTTGATCTCCTCGATGACGACCCCCTTTTCGCGCTTCATCTCTTCCTCGGGGAAAACGCTGTTGAGAAAGAGGTCGGCAAGAAGGGCGAAGCTCTCCTTTGCGTGCTCGGACGTGGATTTGCAATAGTAACAAGTCATGTCCTTGCCCGTGAAGGCGTTGACCTGTGCGCCGAGGGCGTCGAACGCGTCGGAGATCTCAAACGCCGTGCGGACCGCAGTCCCCTTGAACTGCATATGTTCGATAAAGTGGGAGATGCCGTCCTCGGCGTCCGTTTCGTACGCCGCGCCCGTTCCGACGAGCACGCCCATCGTGACGGAGAGAAGCCCCTCCATGCGCTTGACGATGACGCGCAATCCATTTTGAAGTGTTCTGCTTTCTACCATATGTGACTCCTTTTTGTATTCAGCCGAGATTTTCCCCCACGCTCACCGTTTTGAGGCCGTGTTCCGCAAAGTAGCCGAGGATGCGGGGGAGCGCCTTGAGCGTATGCGCCATGGGGTGCATGAGAATGAGATCTCCCCCCTCCGCCCCGTCCGTGGCGCGGCGGAAACAGAGATCTTCGTCCTTATCCCGCCAGTCGATCGTATCCTTGCTCCACATGACCGTCGTGAGCCCGAGACTTTCCGCGGCGGCGAGGGTGTTTTCGTTGTAAGCGCCCGAAGGGGGTGCGAATAATTTGATCTCCCGTCCCGAAGCGAGCGTTAAAAATTCCGCGCTCGTGCGGATCTCGTTGAGATTCTCTTGGAGGGAGAGCTTGTCGTGCTCCCTATGAAAATAGCCGTGCGTGCCGATCTCATGCCCGCGGGAGACGATCTCCTTCACGCAGGCGACGTTGTCATCTGCCCAGCTTCCGCCGAGGAAGAAGGTCGCCGTGGCGGCGTATTCGTCGAGAACGTCAAGGATGCCGTACACCTCTTCCGTCCCCCAGTAGACGTTAAACATGAGGGAGACGCCGTCCTCGCTGGTGCCCTTGTAGTGGACCCGCGCATCCACCTCCGAGGCGGGGGAAGCGGCGGGCAGAAAACAGACCGTTGCCACGGCAATGAGCACGAGCGCCAAGGCAAGATTGGTGAGCGCGGCGATATGAAAACGCTTTTTCACAGTATACCTCAAAGAGAAACAATTATCAATCGTATTCTATTGAGAGATTTGTGAAATTATGAGCGGTTTTCGCCACCCCCTTGCTGCCCCTTTTAGGGGAAGTCCCCGAAGGGGAAAGGGGTTCTCGCTGCCCCTCAGTCTCGGCTACGCCTCGCCAGCTCAGGCGGAAAAGGCTCCATAAATAGAATGGTCGCCTTTTCCCGCCATCCTCAAGGAAGGACCCTAAGAGGGGAGCCGAGTGGGCCTCATTCCGAGCCCCGTAAGGAGCGAGTGAATCCCCTCATAAATACGGACCCCGTGGGTCTATGAGATCCGCTCGGCTTCGCCTCGGGATGAGGGCTATTCCCTCGTCGCCCTTCGTTCTGAATTACTGCGCGAAGCAAAACCACGCTTTTGCGGCAGCGCACCCAATTTGTCGAACCCCTTCGACTTAATGTCGTGTGAAACAGAAAAGGGACGGCCGAATCGCAATTACAAGGCAGAAGAATTAACCCCTCGTTGAATTTGTTTTTGAGCACGCGCCCCAAAGGCGCGGACGAAAAAACAAATTCAACGAAATTTTATTTCAGTTTTACGATCGTAACGCCGCTTTCGCCCTCGCCGTACTTGCCGAGGCGGAAGCTCTCCACCCGCGCATGTTTTTTGAGCATACCATGTACGGCTGCGCGCAATTTTCCCGTACCCATGCCGTGGACGATCCGCACCTCGGACATGTTCGCGAGCACCGCTTTATCGAGGAAATTTTCCGCCTCGAGAAGCGCCTCTGCCGCCGTCATGCCGATCAGATTGCACTCGCGGGGAAGGCTCACCGTCTCCGCAAGGTTCTTTACGACCTGCACGCCCCCCTTCTTTTCCTGTTTTTTGGAGGGATAAAAGAGGTCGGAGATCTTACTCTTCACGCGGAGAGACCCCACCTGCACTTCCGCCGTGTTTTTCTCCTTCCGACAGGAAAGTACGACCCCCTCTGCGGACATGGTACCCACAAAAACCGTCTCGCCAACCTTGACGTCCTCTCCGACGGGGGTCAGGCGGACGGGCTCGTCCTCTTCCTTTTCCTCAATTTGCATCTGATTTTTGAGGGTGCGGGCGCGGATGAGATCGCTCTCCGTCACGTTTTCCTTTTTGAAGATCTCCTCGATCTCCCCGAGGAGCTCCTCCGCATGCGCCGTGCGCTCCCGCACGATGCGCCTCGCTTCCGCCTTGGACGAAAACAGGAACTTTTCGCGCTCTTTTTTGAACTTTTCTTCCTCTTTTTCGAGCGCCGCAAGGCGGCTGTTCCACTCCTTTTTGATCTGCTCGCTCTCTTCGCGAAGGCGTTCGGTCGCGACCATGCTCTCCTCGGCGGCGCGAAGCGTCCTCTCAAAGGAGCGGGCTCCCTCGGAAAGGTACCCCCGCGCTTCCTCCACTGTCTCCTTGGGGAAACCCAGCCGCGTACAGATCGCAAGCGCGTTGGAAGAGCCGGGCGCGCCGATCTTCAAGCGATAGAGAGGGCGGAAATCGCCCGCGTCGAACTCCATACAGCCGTTTTGCATGCGCGGATGCTCATATGCGAACTCTTTGAGGGCGGTGTAATGGGTCGTGACAATACCGCGGCAGCCCTTTCTCTCGAGGGCGGAAAGGACGGCACGGGCGAGCGCCTGTCCTTCCTCGGGGTCGGTGCCCCCGCCCGGTTCGTCGATGAGGACGAGACTGTTTTGCCCCGCTTCGGCAAGGATCTCCTTGAGATTGAGGATATGGGAAGAGAAGGTGGAGAGATTTTCTTCGATGGACTGGCTGTCGCCGATGTCGCAGTAGACGCCCGAAAAGACGGCGAGCCGCGTTCCCTCGGCGGCGGGCACAAAGATCCCGCAAGCCGCCATCAGGCAAAAGAGCCCGCACATCTTGAGCGTTACCGTCTTCCCGCCCGTGTTTGCGCCGCTGATGAGGAGGAAATCGTACCCCTCGCCCAGTCCGACCGAGACGGGGACCGCCGTCGTTTTCTCGAGGAGCGGATGTCTCCCCTTTCGGATATCAAGGATCCCCTTCCCGTTCAGGATGGGGCGGGTGCACTTGTTTTTGTAGCCGTACTCGGCGCGGGCGTAGTAGCCGTCCGCCTCCGCGAGGACGGCGAGATCGGTCTCCAGCCGTTCGCGGATGCGTCCCACTGCCCGCGAGAGCTCCTTTAAGATCCGCTCCGTCTCCTCTTTTTCATCCAAAACGAGGTCGCGGAGCTCGTTATTCATCTCGAGCACTTCCTCGGGCTCGATGAATACCGTCGCCCCGCTCGCCGAACGGTCGTGCACAAAGCCGCGGATGCTGCGCTTGTACTCCGCCTTGACGGGAATGACGAATCTGTCCCCGCGGACGGTCACAACGTCGTCCTGCAAAAATTTACGCTCTTCCCCGCTGAGGTATGCCGAAAGCCTTGCGCGGATCCTCTCGCCGAGAAGCCTGATCTCCCTGCGGACGGTATAGAGCTTTTCGCTCGCGGTATCTGCGATCTCGCTCTCCGAAATGATTTTTTTGCCGATGTCCTCTTCGAGCCCTTCATCGAACAGCAATCGGTCGGTGAGCGCCTTCATGCCCTCGACGCGCCCGTCCGAAAAGGCGTGCACGCCGCGGTAGCACACGCGCGCTGCACACAGGAGCCTTGCAACGTTGATGAGCTCGCCGCAGGAGAGCACGGCGCCCTTCTCGGCACGTTCCAATGCGTCCCCCACGGGATCGAACGAGGGGATCCGCCCGACGCCGAGTTCGAAGAGCAGAAGGCTCGCTTCCGCCGTCATGGACAGCAGGCGGTTGGCCTCCGCGAGCTCCGTTGCGGGCGTGAGAGAGAGGATCGCCGCGCGGGAACCCTCGAGCGAGGCGTGCTCCGCCACCGCCGAAAGGATCTTATCGAGTTCCAGCCTCTGTTGGTGTCTGTTCATAAAATACTCCTTGCGCCGTGCCCGCGCGTGGGCGCGCCATCGGCCTTGACGGAATGGTCGCAGAGCGCATTTGCCCCACCCATGCCCGCAAGGGGGGCGCAGTTATAGACTTCGAAGCGGCAACTTCCGAGGCGATACCGCCTGAGCGGGAACTTCCTTCCCTCCTCGTCGGAAAGGGTATAGACGGCGCGCCTGTCGCAGTCCTGACAGCTCTTTTCAAAGGGACAATAGCAAAGGTCCATCACCTTGATCGCCCCGTCCGAAAGGACGAACGCTCCCTCCGTATTCAGCCGCTCCTGTTCGGTGCGGGAAATTTCTTTGGAGAGCGCAAAATACGTTGCTTCCGCCGCAACCCCCGCGACCGCATAGCGGTTGGTGAGATTGAATCCCGTGCCCGCAAACAGCTTCAAGCCGTACTTTTTCGCGAGCGCAATGCCGTAGTAGCCCTCGCAACAGATGCCCTCAAAACGGGTGAGATGGGGCGCAAGGAGCGCCTCGTCCTCCGCCGTAAAGAGGGGCGGAAGATACAGATAGACCCCCTTTCCGCCCATGGGAAGGACCGCATAGTCCCGCGGTTTGCAGATAAATATGTCCGCGTCCTTTTTCTCTTCCGCGATGACTGCGGAAAGAGCCGTCCTTGCGGGGGGAAGAATGGGCGGCGGAAAGTTCTGCGGCGCAAGATATCTTTTCGGATCCGAAAATTCGGCAAACGCGGCGTAAAACTCTCTTCTGAGGGCATTGAGCGCCGACTTTGGCAGAAACACGCCATCCGTTTGGACTTGTACCAATGGGGAGAAGGGCAGATCGCCCGTCTTTCGGAAGCACTCCGCGATCTGCGCTTCGCCGAGCGGGGCGTTGCGGGCAGACAGAAGAATGTCCCCGCCCTCAAACACAAACTCCCCGCAGGAGATGTGCGCCCGTTCTCCCGCAAGAAAGCGTGCAAAAACAGCGATCTCCCGCCGTTTTTCGCCCGAGAGAACGCGCTCCGAGGAAGCGGCGTCCGTCGTCACGCAAACGAGGTCCCCCGCCGCGACTTTGGCGTTCGCATTGAGGTAAAACCCGCCCGCGGCGGCTTCCGATGCTATCGCGCCCGCGACCTCTTTGCCCGCCCTCAAAATTTTGAATCCGTCCCCCTTCCGCGGTTTGAAGCCGCTCGCACAGAAGGGCTTGCCGCCCACAAAGGAGACCTTTCCGACGGCTTCCCCGATGTGTCCCTGAACATTGCGGGAAAGGAGCGTCTTATCCTGCCCGAAGGCGAGCCCGCGCGTGTACCCGCCGCGGTTGTAGGCGCGCATGAGGTCGGAAAGCGCCTCTTTTCCTCTCCCATTGAGGCATGCCCGCACATATTTCACGGCGGCGGCGCAGTAGGCGGGGCGGCGCATCCTGCCCTCGATTTTGAGCGAGGCCACCCCCGCATTCAAAAACTCCCCGACCCGCTCCCCCACGGAGAGATCGGAAAGGGAGAGCGCATAGGCGGGCTCCTCATAGCCCTTTCTGTCGATGGAATAGAGCTTGCGGCAGGGCTGTTTGCATCTGCCGCGGTTGCCGCTGTTGTTCCCCGCGAAGGAGCTCATGTAGCACTGCCCCGAAAAGCAGGTGCAGAGCGCCCCCTGCACGAAGACCTCCGTCTCGATGATCTTTGAGATCCTTTCGATCTCGGAAAGGGGGGTCTCGCGGGCGAGCACGGCGCGTGAAAAGCCGTATTCCTTTGCGACCTGTGCGCCGTAGGTGTTACAGCAGCCGCCCTGTGTGGAAAGATGCAGGACGATCTCGGGGTATTTCTCCTTGACGAGCTTTCCGAGGAAGAAATCCTGCATCAGGATCGCGTCCGCGCCCCCTTCCCACGCTTCCCTTACGGCGGTAAAGAAGGCTTCCGTCTCGTCGTCTTTGACAAGCGTGTTGAGGGCGACATAGACCTTCGCCCCCAAGAGGTGGGCGTATCTTGTGACGCGGAACAGTGCGTCTGCGTCAAAATTTTCCGCACTTTCGCGTGCGGAAAATCTGGTAAGTCCGAGATAAATGGCGTCTGCGCCCGCATTGAGCGCGGCATACGCCGTTGTTTCATCCCCCGCAGGGGCGAGAATTTCAGGTTTCATCTTCCGATCGTACGTTGAATGAGCTCTTTCGCCGCATCATACCCCATGCTCTTGAGCCTGTGGTTGCGCGCCGCGACTTCGATGAGAATGGCGAGATTCCGCCCGGGGCTGACGGGGACGGTGAGCTTGGGGACTTTGATCCCCATGATCTCTTCGAATCCCCCCTCGCCGCCGATCCGATCGTACTCCTTGTCCCGTTTCCAGTGTTCAAGCTCCATCACGAGCCCGATCTCCTTCTCGGTAAGGATGGACCCTGAGCCGTACATATTCTTGACGTTGATGATGCCGATCCCCCTCAGTTCCATAAAATAGCGGATGCGCTCGGGCGCGGTGCCGATGAGCTCGTTCTCCACCTTTTTGATGAGCACGGAGTCGTCCGCGACGAGGCGGTGTCCTCGCTTGATGAGCTCCATTGCCGTCTCGCTCTTGCCGACGCCGCTGTCCCCCGTGAGAAGGATCCCCTCCCCGAACACGTCCATCAAAACGCCGTGCATCGTCGTCTTGGGGGCAAGCAGGCGGGAAAGATAGCCGTAGAGCTCCGCCATGATGACGGTCGTCGTCTTTCCCGTGCGGAAAACGGGCGTGCCCGTCTTGCGGGCAAATTCCATGAGTTCGGACGGGACGGGAAGATCCCGCGCGAAGATGACGCAAGGGATCACGCCGCAATCGAAGAGCTTGCCTACCCGCTCGAGCCGTTCCTCGGGCGAAAAAGAGCGCATGTATTCGTGTTCGGTGCGCCCGATGAGCATGATCCGCTCCGAATCGAACAGATTATAGAACCCCGCGAGCCTGAGCCCCGGTCTGTCCACGCTGATATTTGTAAGCGTGATGATGCCGCGCCCTGCGTGCAAGACCTCGAGACTGAGATCGGACGCAAACTTGTCGAGCATGACCGTCTCGTGCGGCAAGATGATCTCTTCCATGTTAATCCCCCAACGCGTATTTCATGATCGCTTCGGCGACGCCGTTCTCCTCGCAGGAAGAGACGACGGTCGCGTTTTCCTTCAAAGCCTTCTCGGCATTTTCGACGGCAAATCTCCCGCCCGCCCGCTCGAGCATGGGAAGATCGTTGAGCTGATCCCCGATCGCGGCGATCCTCCCGTGCGGGATACGGTAGTAATCCGATAAAAAATCCACCGCGCCCGCCTTGTTCTGCCCCTTGGGCATGACTTCGACGAGGAAGGAAGAGGAACACGTCACAAAGAATTCCTCCCCGAGCGCTTCCCGCGTCTTGATCAGAACTTTTTCCCGCTCGCTTTCGCCGACCATTGCGAGCACTTTGACGACTTCTGGCTTTTTTGAGGCCACCATGTCCGAAAGGTTCCGTTCGATTTTCCCCTTCACCCCGCAAATTTTCTCATAGAGGCGCAAGGGCTCATCGTCCATGTTCGACCAGAAGTCGTCCACCGTATAGACGTGGACATGGTACCCGCATTTTTCGAAATAGCGGATGGCTTTCAGGGCATGGGTATGGGTAAACGCGCAGCTTCTCAAAAGTTTTCCCGTGCGGACGTCCGCGATCACGGCACCCTGATAGGCGACCGCGAGCCCGTCATCGAGCCCGATCTCGCCGAGGCGGGGCAGAATGGACGTGAGCATGCGCCCCGTGACGACGGCGAAGATCCCGCCCGCCGCACGATAGGCCTGAATCGCGCGGATGTTTTCTTCCGACACCGTCCCGTCCCCGCGGACGAGAGTGCCGTCAAAATCCGATAAAAAGAGTTGATATCTCATAAATTTTCAAAATAGGAACGGATGCGCCGCGCAAGTTCATCGCCGACGCCCTGCGCCCCCATGAGCTCCGCCTCGCTCGCGTGCATGATCCTGTCGATCGTGCCGAATTTCTGCATGAGCGCGAGCCGTTTTTGTTTCCCGACCCCCTCGATCTCCTCGAGGACGGATTCGAGGTTCCGCTTGGAGTGGATGGAGCGGAAGTAGGAGACGGCAAAGCGGTGCGCCTCGTCGCGGATGCGCTGGAGCATTTTCAGGGCGTAATCGTGCCTGTCGATCTTCACGCTTTCCTCGCTTTTGAGCGTAAAGATCTCCTCTTCCTGCTTCGCGAGGGCGACGAGGTCGATGTCCGTGATCTGCATCTCGTCGAAGATCTGCTTGATTGCGGAGAGCTGCCCCTTGCCGCCGTCGATGACGATGAGCTGGGGGCGGGAAAAACGTTCCTCTTCCTCCGTCCCCAATTTTTTGAGCCGCCGCGTCAGGACTTCCTGCAGGGAAGCAAAATCGTTCGCCCCCTCGACCGTCTTGATGCGGAAACGGCGGTATTCGTACTTATCCGCCTCGCCGTCCGTAAAGACGACCATGCTCCCCACCTTATCGACGCCCGAAATATCCGAAATATCGTAGCACTCCATGCGCTTGGGGTAGCGGGAAAGAGACAAAATGTCTTTGAGCCGTTCACAGGCGCGGACGGTCATGTCGTCCTTATGGGCGATCGCGGACAGGGATTTTTCGAGATATTCCTTCGCATTCCCCGCCGCCATTTCATAGAGTTCGCGCTTGACGCCGAACTTCGGATGGACGATCTCGACGTTCCTGCCCGCCCGCTCCTTCAAAAATTCGGAAAGGAGCGTATCGTCTACGGCTTCGTCCAAAATGACCTCATGCGGGGTCTCGCGGACGGAATAATACTGCGTAAGAACGCTTTGAAGCGCCTCGCCGCTGTCCCCCGCGCCCGCATCCGAATGGAAGGTGCGGCTGCCCTGCATCACGCCCTTGCGCGTCACGAGGAGGGACACCGCCGTATACAGCCCGTTGGTCGCAAGCGCCCAGATGTCGGCGTCCACGTCCTTGGGCATCGAAGTGATCCGCCTGCTCTTGAGCGCCGAGAGCGCCGAGATCTTGTTGCGGTAGTCGAGGGCGAGCTCGAACTGCTCTTCCTCGGCAAATTTCTTCATCTTCTCTTTCAAGATCTCCTCGGCTTCCTCGTAGTTGCCCGAAAGGAAGGAGATCGTCTTTTCAACGCGCTCCGCATACTCCTCCTTGGTGCACAGCCCCGCGCAGGGGGCGAGACAGCGGTGGAGATGATAATCAAGGCAGGGCTTCCCCTTTTTTTCGGAAACGGAGACCGAACAGGTGCGGATATTATAAACTTTTGCCGCAATATCGACGATATCCTTACAGTTCACGCCGCCCATAAAGGGCCCAAAATACCGCCCGTCCTTTTTGACGCGGCGGGTCACAGAGATATGCGGAAAGGCCTCCCGCGTGTGGACTTTGATGTACGGATAGGTCTTATCGTCCTTTAAGAGGATGTTATATTTAGGCTTATACTTTTTGATGAAATTATTCTCGAGCGCGAGGGCGTCCACCTCGGACGGCGTCACAACGTAGTAAAAATCGGCGATGCAATCCACCATCGCCTGCACTTTGTCCGTCTTTCGGGAAGAATGAAAATACTGCCGCACACGGTTTTTGAGTATGCGCGCTTTGCCCACATAGATGACCGTTCCCTCGGCGTCGAGCATGACATAAACGCCCGGGGAATCGGGCAGGAGCTTTAATTTTTCCCGTATGACGCTTTCGCCCATGCTATCATTATATACGAGCGTGCAAAATTTTTCAAGGATTTCTCTGAAAAAATTCCAAGGAAGGCGGTTTTGGGGAAAACTTACATCTCCCGCCCCGTAAGATAATCAATGGAAACGTTGAAGTAATCGGCAAGCGCGATCAGGTTCGACATCACGGGCTCGCGCAAGCCGTTTTCCCAAAGGCTGACGATCCCCTTGCTGACATGGATCTCCGCCGAGAGCTGTTCCTGTCCGATCCCTTTTTCCAAACGCAAATCTTTAAGATTTTTTCCGAATGTATTTTCCATATCGGGATTTTCCCACAAAAGTAAGGGAAATGGCTTGACTTCTTACTTTTGTAAGACTATAATGAATATATATTGTGAATAATCAAGGAATAGAAATATGAACAAAAAACCCGCTGTATGTTTCATGCTCGCATGTGCGATGTGCTTCACGGCGACACTCGCATCCTGCGGCCTCAAAAAGAAAGACGAAGACGATCTCGTTCCCGACAAGACGAAAGTGACCGAAGAGGTCTGGAAACAACAGGCCGCCGTCTTTGCGACAGCGACCAACTTCACGCTCGACCGCGTCTTAATCGAAACGGGGAAATCGGTCGGCATGATGAAGCTCGACGGCGCGGTCTACTACGAGGCATGGGGCGATGAAGAAGGCGTCTACACTCTCGAAGACGGTACGTACTACCACTACACGAAGGAAGATGCTTCCTCGGCATGGGAGAAGGACACGACCACCCAGTCCCGCTATGAAGACCGCATCAACACCCCGAAAATGGTGATAACATACGCGGCGCAAGCAGTGGCGGAGATCTACTC
>CANRIY010000022.1 GCA_947630775.1 uncultured Clostridia bacterium
ATCGCCGAGACGGGCACCAAGATCGACATCGAAGAGGACGGCACCGTCTGCATCGCTTCCTACGGGGACGCAGAGGCGGCGCAGAAGGCAAAGGCGATCATCGAGAGCATCGTCCACGACCCCGAGGTCGGCGATATGTTCATCGGCAGAGTCGTCCGCGTGCTCTCCACGATGGGCGCGTTCGTAGAGTTCGCTCCCGGCAAGGACGGCATGATCCATATCTCCAAGCTGTCCGATAAGCGGGTCGAAAAGGTCGAGGACGTCCTGAATATCGGCGATACGGTCAAGGTCAAGATCATCAAGATCGGCGAGAAGGGCATCGACTTCAAACTTCTCGAAAAGCTCAATTAAAAGGTAAAATCTTATGCCCGCGGCCTTCGCCGCGGGCATTTTTTTGCTTTTCCATTCATAACATGCGTTATATAACATATGTAATATTATGCACTCGTTCCCTCGGCGCCCCTTTCAGGGGAGCTGTCACGCTGCCCTTGCGTGACTGAGGGGTTTTAAGAACCCTATCCCCCGCTACGCGGGTACTTCCCCTAAAAGGGGAAGCAAGGGAAGGAAACCGCGTCATGCTGCCCCGCGCGCACGTTCTAATCACGTCATGCTGCCCCGCGCGCACGTTCTTTTTGTTGTCGAAGTGCGGCACGAGCGCCGTCCTTGGCGCGGAGTAGCCGCCGCTGCTCTTGCGGCGTGTCGAAGCATCACCTTATTATACTGCGGTGACCCTTCGACAAGCTCAGGGTGACGTGATTTGGAATGACGCGTAGAACATGCACGCCGCGAAAAGCGGAAAAACAAAACTCCCGCCGATGCAGACGGGAGTTTAACGGTTGATCTCCGATTCGGAGAGAAGTTTTAATTGTTCAAAGGCATAGGAGCGGATGGGCGGTTTCAGAGAGCGGAATTTTTGAATCAGTTCCCGCTCCTGCGGCGAAAGCGCATAGGGCAGAGGCGCCTGTTCCCGTCCCGCCAGATAATCGAGCGAGCACTCAAAAAAATCAGCATATGCGATGAGACTGTCTAACTTTGGCATGTGGTTTTTTTCATGTGCCGCGATCGTTGTCTGTCCGACGCCAAGCTCGTCCGCAAGTTGCTTTTGCGTAAGACCGTTCTCAATTCTGAGTTCTTTGAGTCTTTCATTGATCGATATCATATCCATAATTTTATTTTAGCATTTTTGTGCTTAAAACTCTTGACATATTAACGCGATGTTGTTATAATTGTGTAAAATAACAAAACTTTGTTAATCTATTGGAGGTTAAATCATGGCATTGGTTATCTGTCCATATTGTGGGCGGCATGTGGAAGGAGAGGCAGGGCAATGCTCTTTTTGCGGCGGAAAGTTTCAGGTTACGCCGACGGAGCCTACGCAAGCGCCCGTGCAATCGTGGCAAGTTTCTCCCACGGAGCCTCAAGGTGAGGTTTCACAGGAGCCTTATCCGCGACCGCCGATCAGATGTCCGCGGTGCGGAGAGGTATCTGTGGGCTCGCCTTATTGCAATCGGTGCGGGTTGCCGCTTTTTACGGGAGGATACGGAGCCGCCCCGCAGAATGTTTCGCAAACACAATATAACGTCTCTCAGGCGCAGTACGGGTATCCCCCAACCCCGACGCCCGCTCCGCAAGCGGCTCAGGGGGCGGCAAAAAGCGACGATAAAGATTCCGATCCGATCGTCCAATGGCTGAAAGCGAATCCGAAAGAGCAAAAGTGGCTTAACCCGATGGATTTGTTTTTGAGCGCAGTAGACCTTATACCTTTTTTTCTTGCGTTAGGTTTCATTTTTACAATGCTTTTTGCGATCGAACGGCCTTATGAAACGCTTTATAAAAATGATAATTATTTGGAGTTGGTCCTGAATTATAAAATTTATATCCGTAATGCTTGGATCCTTGCTATTTGTCTCGCGTTATGTTTGTTTGCATCGACGATTATTAGATGTTACAAAATTATGTGGGTCAAAAGATGCTCCCAATGGATGATAAGTAAAAATATAAATTTTCGCGCGGCGCTTTTGAACGAGCCCAAAGAGTTCCTCAGCAATCCAATGTCGGGTACGAAAAAATGGAATAAATGTGATATCCCAAATGCAGGGCGATTGGCAATATATTATTCTACAATAAAAAAGAACGGAAGCATGCAAATTTTTGCTTGCATTATTCAATGCCTATCAGAGATTATTTTGTTAAGTTTATTATTTGATTATACTGCCCGTGTCTGTAATATCATCCGCGACAATGTTGTTTTTGGAATGCATTCAGCCTTGGGTCCGGAATTTTTAATAGATGTTCTCATAATTTTTGTGATAGCGCTTGCCATTATGTTGATTGTATTCTGCGTGAGAAAGGCAGAGATAGGTAAGGAAAAAAAATTTATAGAAGAGGAAATATCCCAAAAATAAAATACAACCGCCCGACGGAAACGTCGGGCGGAATCTTTTCAAAAAAACTGTGAGGGCTTTTTTTGTTGCAACCTACCGGAGCGGTAACGTGGCAGCCGGCTCCCGCAAAGCTACCTCATGGCACACGCGCGGCACCGTTTAGTGCTGCTGTATCCCTACCCTGACACGGTTCGCGGACGCGCGTTGCATAAGACCTTGCGATCATCACTGCTTACCCCGCGCAGCCTCCCATAGACGGCACCGAGAAAAGCGTTCGGCTCTGCTATAGCGGATTGCAGATTCAGGGCACCGCTAACTCCCCACCTATCACAGCATACACAGTATACGCTATTTTGGGAGAAAAAGCAAGCATATTTCGCAAATTTCTTTATGATTGAAATGCCCTGCGGGCGGCATATCAAGGTCAAAGAAATTTGCGAGGGGTTAGTGCGTTTGCCTTGAAATTGCGATTCGGCCGTCCCTGTTCTGTTTCACAGAACATTAAGGCTCCCGTAGGGTGCCAAATGGGGGCGTGCAGCGGCGGGAAACCCGCCTCGCACTGTAATTTTATTTCGTTTGATTTCTTTTTTTGTCTGCGCCTTTGGGGCGCATGCTCAAAAAGAAATCAAACGAGGGGGTAGCGTGTATGCCTTGTAAAAGCGATTCGGCCGTCCATTTTCTGTTTCACACGACAATAAGGTTCCCGTAGGGTACCAAATGGGGGCGTGCAGCGGCGGGAAACCCGCCTCGCACTGTAATTTTATTTCGTTCGATTTCTTTTTTTGTCTGCGCCTTTGGGGCGCATGCTCAAAAAGAAATCGAACGAGGGGTTAGCGTGTATGCCTTGTAGAAGCGATTCGGCCGTCCCTGTTCTGTTTCACAGGACATTAAGGCTCCCGTAGGGTGCCAAATGGGGGCGCCCACGGCGGAAGTGAATTCCGCCTAAGGCAAGTTAATTTTAGAATGAAGGGGATTCTTGCCTTCCACTTGAGGGGAAGGTGTCACGGCTTTCCTTGCCGTGACGGAAGGGGTGTCATAAAAATACGTCATGCTGAGCGTAGTCGAAGCATCACCTTATGATAATGCGGTGACCCTTCGACAGAGCTACTTCGCGCCAAGTGCGACGCTCGTGCCGCGCTTAGTGCAATAGAATGCGCGCGGGGCAGGGTGACGTGATTTGCGACGACACCCCCTCAGTCGCGCAAGGGCGCGCGACAGCTCCCCCTCAAGGGGGAGCCAAGGGACAACCGCGTCATCCTGAGCCAGTGGGAAAGAACGGAGTCCGCGGGAGAATGTCCCGAAGGATCTCGCCATTACAGCGCATTGTTTGCCCCCGCGAGATTCTTCGGGAATTGCACTTCGGACTGCGTACGACTCACTGGCTCAGAATGACGCGGAACGACACCCCCTCAGTCACCTGCGGTGACAGCTCCCCCTCAAGGGGGCGCCAAGGGAACGGGGCGCAAGGGCGCGCGACAGCTCAGGCGGAAAAGGCTCCAAGAATAGAACGGTCGCCTTTTCCCGCCATCCCTAAGGAAGGACCCCTCAAGGGGGCGCCGAGGGGTAGGGACAAGCCACAAAAATGCTTGCCAAGGGGCGGGATCCGTGCTATAATGCTTGCAAAAGGAGAATTATGGCAAACTGTACGCATGACTGTTCCACTTGCAGCTCGAACTGCGGGACGAGGAGCAAAAACTCTTTCATCAAGCCGATCAACAAGCATGCGAGCGTCAAGCGCGTCGTCGCCGTGGCAAGCGGCAAGGGCGGCGTCGGGAAATCGCTCGTCACGGCGCTTTTGGCGGTGCGCGCGGCGGCGCGGGGGTACCATGTCGGGATCCTCGACGCCGACATCACGGGCCCTTCCATTCCGAAAGCGTTCGGGGTTCTCGGACATGCCTATGGCACAGACGGTGCGATCCAGCCCGTCGCGGCGAAAAGCGGTATCAAACTCATGTCCATGAACACCCTTTTGGAGCATGAGGACGACCCCGTCGTCTGGCGCGGATCTCTGATCGCGGGTGCGGCGACGCAGTTCTGGACGGACGTCGAATGGGGGGATCTCGACATGATGTTCATCGACATGCCCCCGGGAACGGGCGACGTGCCGCTCACCGTATTCCAGTCCATTCCGCTTTCGGGCGTTGTCGTCGTGACGACGCCGCAGGACCTCGTGGAGATGATCGTGGGCAAGGCGGTGAATATGGCGAAGATGATGGAGATCCCGCTGCTCGGCATTGCCGAAAATATGAGCTATTATGTCTGCCCCGATTGCGGGAAGGCGCATGAGATCTTCGGCGCAAGCCGTGTAGAGGGGCTGAAAGAGAAATACGGCTTCCCCGCGGCGGCGCGGTTGCCTCTTTCCGAAGCGACGAGGACGCTTGCCGACGGCGGCAGGATCGAGGAAGCGGACACCGATCCCCTTGCGGAGATCTTTGCGCAGATCGAGAGATCCCGTCTCATCGAAAACCGCGCAAAATAACTTTTTTGTGAGTATTGACGGTATGAAAAAACAGCGGCGAAACAGCCGCTGTTTTTGATTTTTCGCAACATATGTTACTTTTCGGGGACTTCTTCGACGGCGGTCGTGGAAGCCCAGCGCTTGATGGACTCCTTCGCGCTGTCCGCCTGAGCGCGGGACGAGTAGGTCGAGCTCGTCGCGAGAAGTCTGCCCCCCGCGGTGAGCACCTGCACCTGCGAGTCGCCGTTCTTGTGTTCGGTGATCTCGAGACGGTCGGCGGCGATGTTGTCCTGATAGGTCTTGATGCCCGATCTCGCGCTCGAAAGGGACGCATAAGGGGTGGGGCTTTCGAGCATGACCTGCCCGTTGGGGGCGATGAGGCTGAGCCAGTACTTGCCCTTGACCGCTTCGATGACCCATTTGCCGTTCGCAGCGGAGACCTTGGCGGGCTCCGCCTTTTTGGGCTCGGGCTTCTTCACTTCGCTCTTGACGGGTTCCGCCTTCTTGGGTTCGGGCTTTTTCACGTCCTTTTTGACGGGTTCCGCCTTCTTGGGCTCGGGCTTTTTCACGTCCTTTTTGACGGGCGCCGCTTGTTTCTTTTCTGCCATTTCCGTTTCCTCCTCTTTTATCTCGGGTTCCGCAGGTTCTGCGGTCGTTTCCGCGTTTTCCGTCTCCTCCGCGGGCTCCGCGATGGGCTCGGCCGGGGTGCTTTCTTCGGCTTCCTCTTGCGGAGAAGACTCTGCCGTGACGGGGATGTATTCTTCGTCGGGCGGGACGCTGGCAAGCGCGCGGACAGCCTCTTCTGCCTCCAGCCTGTTGCGCTTCTTCGCCTTGACGGAGAGAACGATCATTACGATGACAAGCACGAGGATCGCGACGACGATCGCGGCGAGCACGATCAGAAGGGGCAGGTTCGCCTTGTCCGTGATGTATTCCCAAAAAGTTGCATTCAAAGCTGTTTTCATGGTATTACGCTCCTTTTATGTTCTATATTGTAACACGAAAAAATCGAACTGTCAATGTTTGACAAAAAATTTTGATTGCGGTATGATAGAAATATGGAAAAAATTGCGGTGATCGGCGGCGGCGCGGCGGGAATGGCGTGCGCCGTCCTGCTCGCGCGGAAGGGACGCGCCGTGACACTCCTCGAACGGGGGGAGCGCCTCGGCAGAAAGCTGTCTGCAACCGGGAACGGGCAGGGAAACGTTACAAACGTAAACATGGGCGCGGAGTACTATTTTTCGGACGACAACGGGAAGGTCGCCCGCGCTCTTTCGCGCTTCTCGGCGAGCGACACCGTCGCCTTCCTCGAAGACATGGGTGGCATATTTTTGCCCGACGGCCGCGGCAGAGTGTATCCCGCGGGACGGCAGGCTTCCGCCGTGACAGACCTCTTGCGGCGGGAGATCGCGCGTCTTAACGTGAACGTCGTCTTCGGCGCGCAAGTGTCCTCTCTCACATATGACGGGGATTTCCGCCTCGCATGGGCGGGGGGACAGATGCGTGCGGACGCAGTTGTGCTTGCGGCGGGCGGAAAGGCGGCGAAGAATTTCGGCACGGACGGCTCCGCCTACGCCTTGGCGCAGGGATTCGGGCATACCGTCACCCCGCTCTCTCCCGTGCTCGTCCAGCTCCGCTGCGACCCCAAGGCGGTGCGCGGCTTAAAGGGGATCCGTGCGGACGCCGCCCTCGTCCTTCTGCGGGACGGAAAAGAGATTTACGCGACGCGGGGGGACATCCTCTTCACCGAGAGCGGACTTTCGGGGGACGCCGTCTTCCGCGCTTCCTCTTATGCCCAGAAGGGGGACAAGGTCGTTCTCGATTTTCTCCCCGATGTGGACAGCGGGCGCATCGCGGCGGCGGCAGAGCGGGGCGGCATGCTCTGTATCGTCAACAACGGGCTCGCCCGCGTTCTTGCGGCGCATGGGAGGGCGGAGGAGCTCTGTAAGCGGTTCGAACTGACTGTGACGGGTACCCTCGGCTTCGACTATGCGCAGGCGACGCGGGGCGGGATCCCCCTCAAAGAGACGGATGAAAATCTCATGAGCCTCAAAAGGGAAGGGCTCTTTTTCGCGGGCGAGATCCTCAACGTGGACGGCATGTGCGGCGGCTATAATCTGCAATGGGCGTTCACATCCGCCTTTATCGCCGCGGAGGGATTATGAAACTTGTTCTGAATAACCTCGTCCTCCGCCCCCACGAGCGGGAGGGGAAACTCCTCAAGATCTGCGCGCAGAAGCTCCATGCGCCCGTGAAGGAGTTCCGTATCCTCAAAAAATCGCTGGACGCCCGCGACAAGGGGGATATTCATTGGGTATACAGCGTGGAGTGCTCGGACAGGGAAGAACGGCGGGAGGAGTCCGTCTTTGCGAAGATCTCCTGCCCTCAGCCCCGCGTCTATATCGCGGGGAGCGGCCCCGCGGGGCTGTTTTGCGCCTTGCGTCTTCTGGACCACGGGATCCGTCCCGTTCTTCTGGAGCGCGGTAAGACCGTTGAGGAGCGAATCAAGGACGTGGAGAACTTCCGCGCGGGCGGTGCGCTCGACGCGGGCAGCAATGTCCAGTTCGGCGAAGGGGGCGCGGGGACCTTTTCGGACGGAAAACTCAACACGCAGACGAACAGCCCCCTGAACCGCGACGTGCTCGGTCTCTTTGTGCGCTTCGGCGCGCCCGCGGAGATCGCCTATCTCAACAAGCCGCACATCGGGAGCGACAATCTGAGAAAGATCGTCTCCGCAATGCGTAATTATATCCTTGCACTGGGGGGAGAGGTGCGCTTTTCTTCCGCGCTCACGGATGTGGAGATCAAGGATGGGAAGCTTTCCGCCGTCTCTGTCAACGGGGAGCGGGAGGAGGCGGACGAGCTCGTCCTCGCCGTCGGCCACAGCGCGAGGGACACCTTTGAAATGCTCCTCTCGCGGGGTTTTCTCATTGAGCAGAAACCTTTTGCGGTCGGTGTCAGGGTGGAACATCTGCAATCGGAGATCGGCAAAGCGCAGTACGGGAGCGGCTATCTCGCCCTTCCCCCTGCGGACTATAAACTCGTCTCCCATGCGGGGGAGCGGGCGGTGTTCACCTTCTGCATGTGCCCGGGCGGGGTCGTGATCCCCGCCGCGAGCGAGGAAGGAGGTGTCGTCACCAACGGGATGAGCAACTACGCCCGCGACGAGAGAAACGCAAATTCTGCCCTGATCGCGCAGGTCATCCCCTCCGATTTCGGCTCGGAACATCCCTTGGCGGGCGTACAGTTCCAGCGCAAGCTCGAGCGGGCGGCCTTTTGCGCCGCGGGCGGAAACTATCTTGCGCCCGTCCAGCTCATGGGGGATTTCCTTGCGGGGAAGGAGAGCTATTACTTCGGATCCGTACACCCTTCCTATGCGCGGGGGACGGCGTTCGCGCCTCTCGAAAGCTATCTTCCGCCCGTCGTCGTCTCCTCTTTGCGCGCGGGGATCCCGGACATGGCACGGCGATTTTCGGTCTTCTCCGCCTTTGACGCCGTTCTGACGGGCGTGGAATCGCGGACGAGTTCGCCCGTGCGGATCGTGCGCGACGAGAACTTCCGTGCGGCGGGGAAGGAGGGCGTCTACCCCTGCGGAGAGGGGTGCGGCTACGCGGGCGGGATCACCTCTGCGGCGGCGGACGGGCTCAGGATCGCCGAGACGATCGCGCGGAAATACCTTTTATAAAGTTTTAATGCGCCTGTCACGATTCGGACACGTTCGCCGTGTATCATAGAGGCACAAAGACGACCACTCCATATTTTTTCATATTCTCTCAAAGCGGAGTGCAGCTGCATTTGCGGCTGCACTTTGCTTTATTGTCGTAGGGATGTGGTGCGGCGTCATCCTGAGGCAGTGGGAAAGAACGAAGTTCACGGGAGAAAGTTCCGAAGGATCTCGCCGCTACAGCGTACTGTTTGCCCCTCTTCCTCATCCCGAGCGAAGCGAGCGGATCCCATAGACCCACGCGTCCGTACTTACGAGGGGATTCACTCGCCCCTTGCGGGGCTCGGAATGAGGCCTCTTCCCCCCGCGAGATTCTTCGGGAATTGCAATGCGGACTTCGTGCGACCATGTCGGCTCAGAATGACGCGGGAGTGCGGCTGCACTTTGCTTTATTTCGTGAATTTTTGAAAAAATCTATTGCAAACGGACACATTTCATGATAAAATGAAAAAAATATCTTTTAAGGGGGAAAGAATGAAAAAGTACCAAAAGATCCTTGCGCTTTCGCTCGGAGCGATCTTTGCCGTTTCGCTCTTTGCGGCATGCGACAACGGATCGGAGAAGGAAAGCGGCAATACCGACCAGAGCACGACGGATCCCGGCGAGACGCCCGGTCCCGAGGAAAAACCCGATCCCGAGGAAAAACCCGGCCCCGGCGAGGAGACTCACGATCCCGTCTTTACGGGCGGCGACGTTATCTGTTACGACAATCTGCCCGACGACAACATTTCTCTTTCGGAAGAGGACACCAAAGTCGTTGCGGCGGCGGGGCTGGACACCTCGAAATTCACCGTCACGCCGAAATCCAAAGCGTACACAGACGTTGCGGCCTACGACGCGGCGACGGGGACCTTTACGGCAGTCGGCGCGGGGACGATCGTCTATAAGGAAGCGGACGGCGATTACGGCAGGCTCACCGTCGTGCCCGCCTATGTCGAGAATCCCGAAAACCAGTACACGGAACTCGGGATGGACGCGAACGAATCCACCAGTAGTTTTCTCGGCAGAACGCACGATCCGTCCTTTGTGGAGCAGGTCAACAGCAGCGGAAAGTCTACCTATTATCTGTTTTCCACGGGTTGGGCGGACCAAACGACGGAAGGGGACACCAGAACGTACGGCAATGCGATCCACTCGTCTACCGACCTTATCACATGGGAGTATAAGGGCAGAACGTTCGACGTGGCGACCCGCGACGAGGACTTTGTGGACACCAAGGCGGGCAAGTGGCTGTACGACGGAAATTGTCAGGGCTATTCGGAAAAAGACGCAAGCTGGTGGGCGCCCGACATCGTGCCCTGCCCTGCGGGCGGCTATTGGCTGTACACCTGCGTCGTGGACGGCTCGGAAGATAGTCTAAACAATCAGGAAGGCATGCAGATCGGGGGCGGCAAATATGCGCGCGCGTGCATCCTTCTCTATTATTCCAAGACGCTCCGCGCGGGGTCCTTCAAACCTGTGACAGACGAAAACGGCGATCCCGTCGTTTTGATGCAGTCCTCCATTCTGCGCGGCGAGACTGTGGCGGACGTCAACGGCATCGACCCGCAGATCATCTACGATACGGACGGGAAGATGTATATGGCGTACGGCTCCTTCGGCTCGGGCGACTATATGATCGAACTCGATCCCGCAACGGGGATGCGCAAGGACGGAAAGGGCTGGCAGACGCACGATGAGATCCGCTCCTACGTCGACGACATCCAAAAAGATTTCGGCAGCGCATCGAGCGACAGCATCGGCTGGACGCATGATTATTACGGCAAAAACATCTCCAAAGCCAACATGGAAGCGCCCGTCATCGCCCGTCACGACAATGTGACCCTCATGGACGAAAACGAACAGCTCCTCGAAGGCAGCGGCAAGACTTACTACTACTCCATGCACTCCTACGACGGCCTCAGCGACAACTATCAGATGTGGGGCGGCAGAAGCGAGAGCGTCTGGGGGACCTATAAGTCCGTCGGCGGCGGAATCGTCCGCAATGTCAGCCCCGGGAACAACGGGAATTCGGGGAACAAATACATGGGCGCATTCCGCTGGACGAACAAGTCTGCGGGCGTGAAGGAATACGACATCGTTCTCCCCGGCCATAACGACCTCTATACGACGAAGGACGGCGTGAACCTTGCGGCGTACATTACCCGCATTCCCAAGGAGTCGGAACCCTCAAGCACGGGCACGTTCTTGTCGCAGGTGCACCAGTACTACCTCAACAGCCTCGGGCATATCGTCATCAACCCCAACCGCTACGGGAAGGAGGTCGACAGGGCGGTTTCCGAAGAGGAACTTCTCCACTATACTGCGACGGCGTCCGAGGGTGCGTATAAGTTCAAGATGGTCGTCATGATCAACCAGCGCGACACGGGTTGGGACAGTGCGAAAGATAAGGGTGTATACACCGACATCAAGAATGAATCCCGCGATGTGTATCTTAAATCCGATCACACCATCACCGAATCGGACGGCACCAGACTCGGCACATGGAAGATGTACGGGAAGGGATATATCAAGTTCACGTTTGACAAGAACCTCACGGGAACGAACGAAGCAGACAGCGGGAATAAAGAATTCTACGGCGTCGTCCGTCCCGCATGGCTGGGCGACCAGAACAAGTCGGGCTTCACGATCACCTGCCTCGGCAGCGACGCGGGCGCCCGCAACATGGCGATGTTCATGAACAACTATTCCACCCTTTCGGGCGGCAAACTCGTCGGCTGAGAAGTAAATGAAAATCTCCCGCTCCTGTTTTGTACTGGAGCGGGAGTTTTTGCGTTTGACCCTCGGCGCCCCTTGTAGGGGCCTTCCTTAGGGATGGCGGGAAAAGGCGACGTTCTATTTATGGAGCCTTTTCCGCCTGAGCTGTCGCGCTGTCCTTGCGCGACTGAGGGGTTCTCGGCGCCCCTTGTAGGGGAGCTGTCGCGCTGTCCTTGCGCGACTGAGGGGTTTTGGCTTTTGAAACCCCTTTCCCCTTCGGGGACTTCCCCTAAAAGGGGCAGCAAGAGGACGCTGAGGGGACCCCTCACACGAACAGCGTCAGGAATTCGTTCGTGTATGTGCCCGTGAGGACGTTATAGAGGTCGTTCGCGCGGACATCGATGGTGAAGCAGCCGAGCGCGTCCTTCTTCAAAAGCGAGTAGTCGCTCTTGCGCGCGATGACGGGGATGGAGCCCGAAAGTGAGGACAGGATCTCTTCGGCGTTCTGCCCGTTGACCGCAAGCACATTGGCGTAGAGGGGGGCGGAGAGAAACTCCTGCACCGCTTCGAGCTCCACGCCCAATAAATTCTGCGCGAGGATGCGTTTGAGGCGGGAAAGGGTATACCGCTTGGAGACGACTTTTTGGAGCAGATCGCCGTAGCGCGGGTTGCTCTTCGCCATGGAGACGAGCCTGTTTTCGAGCCCCTCGGCGCAGTCGGGAGCCTTTGCGATCTCTTCCCGCGTCCGCGCAAAGAGCATGGCGAGCGCCGCCTCTTCAAAGGGGGAAGGGGTGCAATTCATCACGTCATGGTAGACGTTTTCGGGGAGATTCGCCTTGAGCATTTTTCTGTCCCGCCTCTCTCCGCGGCGGATGGCTTCGCGGATGGCGGTCGAGGAGGAGTAATTCTTTTTGAGCTCCGCGTCCCCGTGCCCGCTCCCGACGCGGGCGATGGGCAGGGGAAGGATCCCGCTCTTTTCCGAAAGAAGGGCGCGGCAGTATTCCGTCCCGAGGATATTATTGGGAGAAGAGAGCAGTGTTTCGTCCACTTCCGGACGGGTCGCAAGCAGCGCGGCGTTGCGGGCGCGGATATAGGACGTCCCGTCCTTGAGATTTTCTTTGAGGGCGGTGCGGAAGGGCTTGTCCTCGCGCAGAAGCGCTTCGGCGGTGCGCAAAAACTCCTCCCGCGACCCGCTCTCGCATCCGAAGGCGAGCGCTTCGACGTTTTCAAGCGCGGAGAGGATATGCACGGCGCCCCCCGCAAAGAGCTCGGCAGGGGAGACGGCAAAGGCCGTTGGGAGCTCGATCACGGCGTCTGCGCCGTTTTCCACCGCATGGCGGGCGCGGACGTACTTCTGAAAGAGGGCGGCTTCCCCGCGCTGCGTGAAGTTTCCGCTCATGATGCAGAGGATATGCCCGTATCCCGCCTCCCGTATCTTGGAAAACAGATAGGCATGCCCCGCATGAAAAGGATTGTATTCCGCGACGACGGCACAGAACTTCATAAACACCTCAAAAATACAGGATATAGTTTTATTGTAGCACTTTTCCGCAAAAAGTCAACCAAATCCCTGCCATGTGCTCTTTGAGCGGCGCGGCTTCATAGGCATGCCTGATATGTTTGGCATAAAATTTTTTGGGGGAAATTTCAAAAACCGATTGACAAACCCTATTAAATAGGGTATAATAAAGAAAAACAAAAGAAGGATCCGTATCTCATGAAAAGAGCATTTATCGAGTTGCCCCTGTTTCGCGCGAAATGGGAAAGCTTGGGACTGAATGACGACGATTACCGCCGTTTACAAGACGAACTTTTGGCAGATCCCAAAGTCGGAGCGGTCTTGCAGGGAACGGGCGGCGTCCGCAAGATGCGTTTTGCCTTTGAGCATCAGGGCAAGAGCGGCGGCGTGAGAGTAATTTATGTCGATTTTGAGGTTTACGAGGAGATCTATCTTCTCACGGCATATACGAAAACCGAGAAAAGCAACTTGACAAAAGATGAAAGAAACGAACTTAAGAGACTGGTGGCGATCATTGAAAGACAGCTTGAAGAAAGCGAGTGAGAGCGGGAGGAGCGTATGAGCCTTTTTGATGAAATCAAATTGGGGTTGGAACAGGCGATAGATTATAACAACGGGAAGTTAGAAGCAAGAAGGACGGTCAGGAGCATTCTGCCTTTGGAAACTTTCTCTGCGATGGAAATCAAAGAGATCAGAAAGAGCACGGGAATGACGCAAGCCCTGTTTGCGAAATATATGGGCGTTTCGGTCAAGACGGTGGAGGCGTGGGAATCGGGCAAGAACAAGCCCGAGGGGTCTGCGCGGAGAATGCTCGCTCTGACGCGGGAAGATCCTCAATTCCCGAGATCATCGGGGATCCTTTGCGATTGACATTCCTTGGCGGCGCTTTCCTTGAAAACACGGCGACCTATGGTTCCATGGGCCGCCTTCATTTTTCTTTCTGATTTTCCCTTTACAATTTCCGGCGATTGTTGTATAATGATACGGAAATTTCCTCTGCTTCCATGATACACGAAGCGGAGCGAAAAATAAAGCGTTCAACGGAGAAAAATCATATGGCATTCAAAGACAAAATGAAAGCATTCGGCAGAAATGTAATGGAGAGCGGCACGCTGGTCGGCGAGATCAAGAAAAAGGCGGGCGCCATCAACAAAAAGATCGTCCTCTGCGAGGGAGAAGACCGCCGCGTCGTCGAAGCGGCGTCCATCTGCGTGCAGGACGGCGTCGCGCGGATCGTTTTGCTCGGCAATCCCGACAGGATCAAGCTCGATAACCCCGACGTCGACCTCAGCGGCGTGGAGATCATCGACCCTGAAACGAGCGAAAAACTTGCGGACTACGCAAATCTTCTGTATGAGCTCCGCAAGGCGAAGGGCATGACGGAAGAACAGGCAAAAGAACAGGCGAAGGACAATACCTTCTTCGGTGCGCTCATGCTCAAGAGCGGCGATGCGGACGGGTTCGTCTCGGGCGCATGCCATTCCACGGCAAACACCCTCCGCCCCGGGCTCCAGATCATCAAGACCGCGCCGGGCGTCTCCGCCGTGTCCAGCTTCAACCTCATGGTGGGCAGGAACCAATATGTGGAAGATAACGTGCTCGTGTTCGCCGACTGCGGGCTGAATCCTACCTATACGGCGGAAGGACTTGCGGACTGCGCCATTGCGACCGCAAAGAGCGCGAAGGAGATCGCGGGGATCGAACCGAGAGTCGCCATGCTCTCCTTCTCCACCAAGGGCAGTGCGAAGCACGACAACGTGACCCTCGTGCAGGAGGCGACGCGCATCGCCAAGGAGAAGGCGCCCGACCTCATGCTCGACGGCGAGCTCCAGTTCGACGCGGCGCTCGTCCCCGAAGTCGCGAAGCTCAAGGCGCCCGACTCAACAGTGGCGGGGCATGCGAACGTCCTCATTTTCCCCGATCTCCAGTCGGGCAATATCGGCTATAAGATCGCCGAACGTCTGGGCGGATTTCAGGCGATCGGCCCCATCTGCCAAGGGTTTGCCAAACCCCTCAACGATCTCTCGCGCGGCTGTAAGACCGCGGATATCGTCTGCGCGGTCGCGATCACCGCTCTGCAGACGGTAAAATAAGCAGAAAGGAGTCTTTATGAAAATACTTGTCATCAACGCGGGGAGCTCTTCCCTGAAATACCAGCTCATCAATATGGAGACCGAAGAAGTCATCGCAAAGGGCGGGTGCGAGCGCATCGGCATTGACGGCGGCAAGCTCACGCACAAGGCGCACGGGGGGACGTACGTCGTCGAGCAGGAGCTTCCCGACCACACCGCCGCGATCTCCCTCGTCCTCAAAGAACTTGTCGACGGGAAGGCGGGCGTCATCAAATCCATGGACGAGATCGACGCCGTCGGGCACCGCGTCGTCGCTTCGGGCGAGACGTTCACGAAAACCACTCCCGTCACGGATGAGACGATGAAGGCGCTCGAGCCCCTTTCCGAGCTCGCGCCTCTCCACAACCCCGCCGCGATCCTCGGGATCAACGCCTGCCGCGCCATCATGCCCGATAAAAAGATGGCAATGGTGTTCGACACCTCTTTCCACGCCACCATGCCGCCCTATGCCTATCTCTACGGCATCGACTACGACGATTATAAGAAGTATCAGGTGAGAAAATACGGCTTCCACGGCACCTCGCATAAGTTCGTTTCCGCGGCGGCGGCGGAATACCTCGGCAAAAAGATAGAAGAACTTAAAATTATCACCTGTCATCTCGGCAACGGCTCTTCCATCTCCGCCGTGAAGGGCGGAAAATGCATCGATACGACGATGGGCTTCACCCCCCTTGCGGGCGTGCCCATGGGGACGCGCAGCGGGGACATCGACGTCGCGGCGGTGGAGTTCCTCTGCAAGAAAAAGGGGATGACCTTCGCGGAGGGCGTGAATTATCTCAATAAAAAGTGCGGCATGCTGGGCGTTTCGGGCGTTTCGTCGGACTTCCGCGATCTGTGCGCGGCGGCGGGAGAGGGGAATGAGAGAGCGCAGCTCGCCCTCGACATGTTCTCCTACGCTTGCAAGAAGTACGTCGGCGCCTATATGGCAGCCCTCGGCGGGCTGGACGTCATCGTCTTTACGGCGGGCGTCGGGGAGAATACCCCCTCGGTGCGCGAAGGCGTCCTCGACGGTCTGGAAGCGTTCGGCGTCAAGCTCGACAAGGCGAAGAACGTCTACAAAAACGACGGCGCGATCCACGACCTCTCGGCGGCGGATTCCAAGGTGAAGATCCTCGTGATTCCCACCAACGAGGAGCTCGTCATCGCCCGCGAGACGGCGGCACTCCTGTGATTTTCTTGCAAATTGCGAAAAACAGGGCAGATTGCAGGCAAAAACGATTGACAGAAAGCCGCAAATAAAATATAATTAGACAGTCAATGATTCCGAGGATCGACGTCCGCGGCTGTTCCGCGAGGAAAAATTTCACGGGGAAACTCGATTTTTCGTTCGATGCGGACGAAAACTGGCTGGATATTCCCTATGTGGAGTTTGCTTCCTCCGTCAAGGCGGCGCTTGCCTACGAGATCTTTTCCGACGAAAAAGCGGAAGTGACGGGCACCGTGAGCTTTGCCCTCAAAGGGCTCTGTTCCCGTTGCCTCGCCACGGCGGAAGAGGAGATCGTGTTTCCCGCGGAAGGGGTGTTTTCGCCCTCTCCCGAGGATGAGGAGTACGGGTACGCAAACGGATACGTCGATTTGAGGGAGTTCCTGCGCGATACGGTCCTGTTCGCGCTTCCCCAAAGACTTCTGTGCAAGGCCTGCGCAGAAGATGAAACAGAGAACGAATAACGAGAAAATAAGAGGTGTAAGATGGCGGTTCCCAAGAGAAAACAATCCAAGAGCAGAACGGATAAGCGCTTTGCAAACTACAAGGCAACGGCGGCGACGCTTGTAGAGTGCCCCCATTGCCATGAACTCAAAGTGGCGCACAGGGTATGCAAGAACTGCGGCTGGTATGACGGGAAAGAAGTTGTGCCCGAACCTGTCGAAAAGAAGTAACAAACAAAGGACGGACGCTTTTGTCCGCCTTTTTTGTCGTCAGGGGATCCTATGAATCAAACTGCATTCTATCAATTATCATACGGGGTGTATCTCGCCACCACGTGGGACGAGGGCAGGCCGGTCGGCTGCGTCGCCAACAGCGCCATGCAGATCACCGCCGATCCCGCGAGCATTGCCGTCAGCATCAATAAGGTCAACTATACCCACAAGTGCATCGGCGATTCGGGCTATTTTGCGATCTGCGTGCTCGGCGAAAACGTCGATCCCAAACTCGTGGGCAATTTCGGCTTCCGCTCCTCGCGGGATGTCGATAAGTTTGCGGAAACGCCCTATGCGGTGCGCTCCAAACTTCCCGTTGTGGACGATTGCCTGTGCTATTTCGCCTGCAAGGTGATCGGAAGGATGGAAACTTCCACCCATACCGTCTTTTTGGGCGAAGTGTACGACGCGCAGGTCTTGCACGGCGGAAACCCCATGACATATGCCTATTATCATAAGGTATTGAAGGGGAAGACAAGCGTGAACGCGCCCACATATGTCAAAGAGGAACCCCAAAAGGGGACGGGCGCGCGGTACGTCTGCAAGGTCTGCGGCTATGAGTACGACGGCGACGTGCCCTTCGAGGACCTGCCCGACGACTGGGTCTGCCCCCTTTGCGGCGTGGGGAAGGACATGTTCATGAAGATCGGCGGGGCCGCGGAAAAGAAGTACCGCTGTACGGTCTGCGGATATGAGTACGACGGAAAGATCCCCTTCGAGGACCTGCCCGACGACTGGGTCTGCCCTCTTTGCGGCGAACCTAAGAGCGCGTTTGCAGAGGTGAAATAATTTTTTCAAGGACGACGGAACGGTCGTCCTTTTTTTGCGCGTAGTGTCGATCGTTGCCCACCCCCTTAGTCCGTTGCGGCGGCAGGGACCGCCGCAACCCCGTCGGCGAGGCCACGCCTCCTGTCGCGGCGTC
>CANRIY010000023.1 GCA_947630775.1 uncultured Clostridia bacterium
GAGGAGCTGTCACCGCAGGTGACTGAGGTAGGCAACGAATGTGGTCAACATTATTTTAGAACTCGCCCCACCCCCCTACCCCCCTCCCACGGAGGGGGCATGAAACGACTATCACTCCCACGGAGAGGGCATGGGAAGAGCGAACCACCGCAGTTAAGGCTCCTCCCAAGGAGGAGCTGTCACCGTAGGTGACTGAGGTGGGCAACGAATGTGGTCAACATTATTTTAGAACTCGCCCCACCCCCCTACCCCCCTCCCACGGAGGGGGCATGAGAGCGACTATCACCCTCACGGAGGGGGCATGAAACGACTATCACCCTCACGGAGGGGGCATGAAACGACTATCACCCCACGGAGGGGGCATGAGAGTCGTAAAACACAAAAAAACAACCTTCCTTTCGGAAGGTTGTTTTTTACGCTGTGATGCGTTAGGTTTTGTCAGAGTCTTACGGCGATGTTTACGCCTCTTCTGCGAAGTAAACAATGATCGAGCTGATATAAGCACGCTTGGTCGAGCCGATCGTCACAGATGTTGAAGGCGAAAGTTCCCACTCTTGCGTTACCACATTGGTACTCTTATTTGTTTGCGCTGTACCGTTTACCGTAAGTTCTCCTTCGCTTCCGCTATGACCTCTCCATACAATGACCACTTTGGTAACATTGTCGGAGAAGTTGAGCGTCACTTTACCACTATTGCCGCTTTTGCCTAATTTAAGGTAGTAGAGCCCAAGCCCACTGTCGCCACTATAAAACGTTTTTTCAGTTGCATCGACAGAACAATCGGTGAACTTCGCAGACAAACTTTGCCCATTGATTGCATTTCCAAGATAGGTTTTGAGTCCCGCGGCATCCAAGGACGTTCCAAGTGTGATATCAGTAACAGATTCGAAATTAAATGTCAGCTTGGGAGCATACTTATCAACGGTAACCGCCACCGACTTTGTCTTCTGTTCGCCGCTGCCGCAAGTTGCAGTCAAAGTAAGGTTAAAGTTCGCCGCAGCATCTTTGGGAAGCTCCTCAACGTGAAGTTTGGTACCGTCTTGAGTGATGGAATAGGTCGTATTGGCAGATTCCCATGAGAAAGCTACGTCGGTGTAAGGAGAAGTGGGAAGCACATAATCGCCCGCGTCCTTCACATTGATCGATTCGGGAACAAAGGTAAGTGCGTCAACGATCTTCGCGCTTTCAGCAGCCGCCGTATCATCGGACAATGTTACCTTGACGGAAAAGATGTATGCACGTTCTTCAGAGGTGATCGTGACAAGCGTTGTCGGTTTGGTAAGCGTGAACGTAATCTCTGCGCTGGAGCCTACAGTAAGGTCTTTCTCTTCGCCATTCACGGTAATCTTCTTTGCGGTACCGGACGCAGCGAAATCTTGCGCCTTCAACGTAACGCTCGTTACGACCTTTTTGAATCCAAGTACAACTTTGCCACCACTCCCGCTTGCGCCCAATTTCAAGAGTGCCGTATTGGGTTTTGCGCCACCGGTGCCTGTGCCTTCATAAGCAGATGCAACGTTGATATAAAAGAGTTCTTCGGAGTTCCCGCTTGCTTTATCAAAGAGCGCCTTGGCAGTTTCATCATTCAATTGAGTGGCGCCTGTTGCATCGCAAGCCGTTTCAAAATCAAATGTCACTTCGCTTCCCGACGGGGTGACGGGACCGGACTCTTTTGCCGAAATGATGATCGTGACTTGTTTCTCTTCGCTGTGATCGTCGCAACTTGCGGTGAGGGTGAGAGTGAGCTCTGTTTGCGTATCGGGAAGCGTGTCCCCGACAACCAGTTTGCTGTTCTGAACTTGGTATGTTTCGGCGTGCTCTTCGTCTACCGTCCAAGAGAATTCAACGCCTTCCACAGTGGACTCGGGAAGATCATAGTTCCCTGCCGCCGTAACTTTGTACTCGCTGCCAACCTCTTTCAAGGCCTTTTCCACTTTCTGCTGTGCAGTCTCTTCGGTCCCTGGTTCGGAGCTGTCTGCCTTGGTGAGGGTAATGGACTGCACATAGATTGCGAAAGAGTTCGTATCGCTGAAAGTAACTTTCTGCGAACCGCTTCCCGTTACCACATACTCCACCGTATAGAGATAGTGCGTGACGGAACCGATTTGGATCTCTTCCGCAGAATGGGTACTGATCGCAAGAACATCTTCGCCTACCTGAACCGCAAGCATGCTATTTGCGTCATATGTGTAGGCGGAAAGAATGACTGTGACGATCTTGGTGAACTCACCCGTTAATTCGATCTTGCCCGAAGTTTTTTTGAATTGCAACATCGTGAAACCGACCGGGGTGAATACTTTGTTTACGGCAATCGTGTTGTTATTTGCAATATCGGTATAAGCGATATCATAGCCATCGATCTGCTTAGTCCCTGTCTCATAAGCAGTACTGTCATCTGCCGGGCCGATGACTGATTCCCCCGTAAGAACGAGTCCGTTTTCGGGCTGAGGAGTCACGACCTTCTTGTTGATCGTGATGGTGAATTCCTTCGTCGTGGTCTCATCGTTGACGCTGAGGGTCGCGATGAGCTTCACGGTCACACTCTGATCGGTGGGAAGGTTTTCGACAGTGAGTTTGCCATTTGCGAGAGTCACGTAGTCGCTCGTTGAAGGCTCCATCTTCCATGAGATGTTCGCTTCGCCCTGCACATCGGGAAGGTCGATCGATTCGCCCTCGGAAGTGAGCGTCGTCTTGCTGAGGGTGAGCGCCTTCTCTGCCGCTTCCACCTTATCCTTATCGGTCTCGGGTTCGGGCTGGGTGCCGCTGCCTTCGCCAAGCGTGCCGAGGACAGCGCGGTATTGTTTGGTCTCCGCCCATTCGCTCACTGCACTTGCACCGATCGTGTTATAAGGATTCGTGTAACCGTCTTTCCAATATGTGCCGAGGTAGTAATCCCCATCGGAAAGCGTCATGACGAGGACATTATGGTCGCTATTCCACTTCCAAACCTTTCCCGCTGTCGGAGAAGTTTTGTAAACCGCATTGGTATGTGCGCCGTCCGAGCTCTTTTCGATCTCGATATACTGGCCGTCGCAGAGCAGGAGCCAGCCGCCCTCTGCCGACTGAAGCTTCACGGTTTTTGCATCCGCAACATTCGTTGAGGTCGCAAGATAGAAGCCATTCATGCCGCCCTTGAGGTAATACATTTCGCCTTCGACATCCATACCCATGATATAGTCGCCCGCCTCAGGGGAAGTCATGGGGTTGAAAGTCTTTTCTTCGGTGTCGCCGCCGGGGCCGGGAGGCGTCACGCTGCCGCCTTCGGGCGTACCCGTAAGGGTGATGGACTTGACATACAATGCGTGAGCGGCGCCAGAAATGGTTACAGTCTGCACGCCCGTCGTCGTGACATCATATTCGATCGTATAAAGTTTCCAGTCGTACGTTCCGTCCGAGAAGTTCGCGTCCGTCTCGGAATGGGTGGTCTCCGTCAGCGTCGTAGAACCGACTGTGATGGTGAGCTTGTCTGCCGAATCATAGTCATGGGACGATGCGAGCACGACAACGATCTTTGTGAACGTACCTTTCAGCGTAAGAGAGCTCCCGTTCGCCTTGAACTGCAAAACGGAGAAGCCGTAAGAATGGGACGATGTACCATCAAAGTAACTGGTAGAGCCCATAACGTTATTTGTCGTGACGACAGTGCCATTGACGGAATGATCTTTGTTATGTGCCGCATAACCGCTTCCGGTAACATCTGCGAAGAGGTTTTCTTTCGTCAATGTGAGTGTGCCTTCCTCGGGCTCGGAGCCCTGCGGTTTGATCGTGACAGTGACGTCCTTCGTTTCGGACGTGCCGCCGCTGATCGAAGCGGTGACAACGAGTGTCACGGTCTTTTCCTCTGCGGGAAGCTCGCTGACGCTGAGTTTGCCGTTTCCAAGCGTCACGCCCTGAGGAAGGGACGCGCCGCCCTTGACTGTCCAAGCGAAGCTAACGTCGGGTTCAGAAGAGACGGGAAGCGTTGTGTCGCCCGTCTTGCTGACGGTAAGCGTTGCGGGAACAAGATCCAAGGCGTCTTGGATCTTCTGCGCGGGAGACCTGTCGTCGACATATTTATAGCTCGTCGCGTTGACATCATTGTCACCGTAAGCGGCGATTTCAGGCGTATTCCCCTTATAGTTCTGCAAATAGCCGCGAACAGTGATCTCAGCGCCGACTTTCAAGGCACCCTCTTGCTGGGCGAGGACGGTGCCGTCCGCAACGAGACGATAAATGAGGATGGCATTGTCATCGGTCGTTTCGGCTGTCTTGGTGTCTGCAATGTAGACATTCGTCCAGTTGTTGTACTCGCTGTTCCAAACTACACCGTCCTTGCCTTCGAGTTTAATGACATAGCCGTGGACATAGACAGCCTTTGCTTCACCTGCGAGCGAGAAGTAGCCGTCTTCGTCGACAAGCTTTGTGATCGTCTTTGCCTCGGCGGAAGTGTAAGGCTTCGCCTCGGTGCCCTCATTCGTGAGCGTCGGCGCGGGAAGAAGTTTGATCGTAATTTCTTTATCCGTCGTCTCTTTGTTCAGAGTGAGGGTCGCCTTGAGGGTAACTTCGGTCTCAGCGGTGGGAAGAGAGGTGACTTTGAGAGTCCCGTTCTCGACGGAGACGTTCGAAGAAGCCTCTTTGAGCTCCCATGTGACGGTGGCGCCGCCTTGCTCTGCGGGAAGCGTAACGGTGTCGGGCATGAAGTAATTGGTCTGCGCGAGCTTGAGCGATTCTTTCGCGGCGGCGACCTTTTCAGCGTCTGTCAAACCGCCCGCCTTACCCTCAACGTCGATGGAGTAGAGTCTCGCCTGACCTGCGGAGCAAGTGAATTGAACCTTATCCGTGGGAGTTGCGAGCGTAAGGCTGACGATGTTATTTTCCTCATCGACAGTGACCGCATCTGCCCCATAGGTGGCAGTCAGGTTCCCCACCAAAAAGGTGCGGTAATTATACATATCATCAAAGCTGTGGAAATCGATCTTCATGATCCCGGGGAACTCGATGATGACCTCAGAACCTTTATACAGGCGGACATGATTTTCACTCGTATTATTTGTTACAGGTGTGGTGCTGCTGGCTTTATTGTTCGTGAACGTAATGCCGTTTTGCTTATACACCTGCTGATCTTCGGTGAAAACCGTGCGTGCATCGATCGTTTCGAAGGAGAGCGAAGCCGTATCGGAATCTTCCGAAGACTTCTTGGGGATCCTTTTCGCGAATTCGACAGACTCCGTCGCACTGCCGACGGTAATAGACGCCTTCAACGTATAGTCGATGTCGACAGTCGTCCTCTTGATGCTGATTGTTACCTGACTGCCTTCCAATTTGCCGACAGATACGTAATTTTCGTAGCCCTCGTAGGTGGAAGATACCGTCCAGTCGTAGTTATAAGTCATGTCACCAACTCTCGTCAGCCCTATCACTTGATAGTCCGCAGGGGTGGCTTCAACTTCCGTCGAACCATACAGGCCCTTGACTGTGCTGATCGCGCGCTTTGCGATTTCGGAATCGGTCAACGTTTCGCCGCCATCCACGGTACCACCGGGAGCGGGATCCGTTGTGTCGTCGCCGCACGCCACAAAGCCGAACGCCATTGTCACAGCCATTGCGGCAGTTGCAAGCCCGATTAGCCATCTGTTTTTCATAGCTTTTTTCTCCTTTTAAGATATTTATTTTATGATGTTACATAAAACCGAATTTCATTCGCCCGCACGGTATTTTCCGTAAGGCGGAAAACAGTATGCATGGCAGGGCTCCCCCGTATGGAGGAGCCGCTTATTTCATGCAGCCAAAAATTCAATGTTCGCGAATTTATGGACTGCCACCTGATAACTTACTTTGCCGTTCTTGTCTGTAAATTTATCGACAATGCCTTTGACAGTGATATAGCCGCCGACTGTGAAGTCCGCCTCGGTCACGAGTGATTTATCGTCCTTCTTCAAAACCTGCGTGCGGATCGTGATCTCGGTACCGTCGTCCGCGATACAATAGATCGAGATCGCGCCGTCGCTATCGCCGCCGTTATTCGTGGTGTACATATGATCGATCTTCAGATGCTCCACGGTGACGGAAGTCGACATGATCGCCTCGCGCGAGTCGATGGAGAAGGGCTTGAGCGTTTCTTCGCCGAGCTCTTCGTCATAAACTTCGAACTGTGCGGAGATCATGCCCGTCCCGTTGACAATGGTCTTCGCGTCGGTGACTTTGAAGGGGATCTCGGCGGTTTCATCGTCAATGCGGAAGGTATTCGTCTCTGCGTCGGGTTCGAACATGTCGTACTCAACGTCGGAGATCTGGTAGGTCCCCTGGAACTCGGTCACTTTGCCGCGCACGCTGACGCGGTTGCCGACCGTGAGGATATCGAGGATCTTGCCCGTATTGTAGCCGTAGAACACGGAGAACCCGTAGGAAGTCCCGACTTCTTCATCGTAATCTTCGATATAAGCCGAGTTGCTGAAACGGGCAACGACCGTCCCCTCGACACGCACCGCGCGGCCTTCGTAGTCCGCCGCATGGAAGCGGAGTTCGCGGAGGGTAATGTTGGCGGCTTCGCCCTCGAAGAAGTTCTCGTCTACCGTGCTTGCGGGCGAGAAGACGTGCTCCTGCAATCTTTGCGCCTGAATGAGCGCGAGGTTCGCGTCGTTTTCATAGCGGGAATCGACGATCGCGGAGCCCTTTCCGTAGCCTTCCTGCAACAGTTCGATGTTGAGGTTGCGGTAGTTTTCTTCGGCGACCTCCGCACCTTCGGGGACATACCAAATCCAAAGGAGATATCTTTCGCCCGTGGAGTCGATATTCCATTTGTCGTCATCCGACTCGACAATGATGGATTCCGCACTTTCAAGTTTCGACTTTGTGAAGATGGAAGCGGTTTTCCCCCACTTTTCGATCGTACCCGTGGATTCGGGCGTGTTGACCGCAAGATAGCGCGCCTTGATATAATTTTGCGTGGCGGCGAAATCGGAGACGTTGCTCAAAGGATCGAAGTGGGTCGTGTCGCCGTCGATGAAGAGGCGGACTTTGACCTCCTGCTTCTTCGATGACGGATCGTCCAGATCGAGATGGACCTTGCTTGCATAGTCCACTTTTTCAGGCAATGGCGTCTTGCCGCCGTCCCCCGTGTTGTCTTTTTCGCCGTCGTCCCTTGAATCGCAACCCGCGAATAACGGCAGGGCAAACACCGCGGCACAAAGGGATGAAATCAGGATCTTAAAGATTTTCTTCATACTATCCTTCCTTTTTTCAAATCATTTCCCGATCATTCGCTGTAGTATCTGCAAGTTTCCATCGCCTTTTGGAATTCTTCGTCGAGCGTACCGGGACGTTCGAATACAGCTGCCATCAGCTGGCCGACCTGCTCGCGCGCCACGGAGGAGCCGAAGAATGCGGGAGAGACGAAGTAGTCATCGGAATGCTTCATGCCGACGTCAACGGCAAGCGCCTTCAACGCGCTCGACGCTTCGGTTTCGTTGAGGAATGCATCATAGACTTTATTCGTCCGCATGACCTCGGGTTCGAGAACGGGCATATAACCGGATGCCGCGGAGAAACGTGCCTGAAAATCGATATTCGTCGTGAAGAACTTCACGAACAGCCAGCTTGCAAGCACTTTTTGGGGATCGTTGTTCCTGAAAATGCAGACGGAAGGTCCCTGCGAAATGACCTTTGCATGATAATTGGGATCATATCCTACATGGTTGGAAGAATACGGTTTGAGCTGGGGAATGGGCGCGATCCCGACCTTGAAAGGCGCTTCCTCGCTGCTGGTATCCATCTGATAGCCCGTACCGCCAGTAGAACCGATGCACATGACGCTTTTCTCGGTCGTAAAGAGTTCGGAGGTGTAGGCGTTACTGTTCAGGATCTGCGTTGTGAAATACCCTTTCTGCCGCCACTCGGCAAAACGCTTCACAAATGCGCGGTTCGTCGGGTTATCAAAAAGGAACTTTTCGCCCGTCGAAGACGTATAGCCCGAACCGTATTGTTCGCACATGGTGATGAACCAGTTTGCTTCGGAGTCGTATGTGAAAGGAATCAGGGAATCGTCGATCTTCTTGACTTCTTCACAGAATTTCTCGAGCTCGTCCCATGTTTCAGGGACTTCGAGCGAATGCTGTTCCATAAAGGTGGCGTTATAGAAGATGACTTCCGTCGATTTGCTCCAAGGAAGCGTATACATCTTGGAACCGTCCTCGAACTTGTTGCCCTCGTTATAGAAAGCATCGATATAATTGTCCACTTGCTGTTGCGTAAGCCCGAGAGGAACTTCCTCATAGACGTAGTTGTCGCCGTCCTTTACCTGATTCCCCTTTTCGTCGAGCTTCACCTGTTTTACGGTATAATCCTCATATCTTCCGCCGGGAAGGAAATCAGTGATGCTCTGCGCCGCCGCAGACTGGATGTACTCCGCAACATGGTCGGGATAGCAATAGGCAACGTCTGGATTGGAGTTGTCCAAAAGTTCGGTAACGATCTGGTTTTTGATCTCGTCCCAGCCGCCCGGCGCTCTGTGCGTAACGGTGATGTTCGGATAGAGCTTGTTGAACTCGGGGATTATCTTGTTGAGGATGTCTTGCAGGTTCTTACCCATGGTGTGGTAGAACGTGATCTCGACGGGCTGCGTTACATCAAAACCGGAATCCGGCATTTCGAATTCCCGTTGGATCTCGCCGCCGCATCCCGCAAGGCTGAGCCCGACCGAACAAGTCAGAGCGCCCGCTAACAAAACAGCACCAATTTTTTTCTTCATACGAATCTCCTTATATTTTTTTGATTTTTTTTGATTTGATGATACACCCCCTCACCGCCTGCGGCGGAGCTCCCCCTCAAGGGGGCGCCGAGAGGATGTCCGCCCGCGGAGTTCTCAAGGGGCGCCGAGAGGATGTCCCTCGCGGAGCCCTTTCAGGAGGCCGAGAGGATATCAGCCCTTGATCCCGCTGCGCGATACGCCGCGCATGATGTATTTGCGGAAGAAGATGAATATTATGAGGAGCGGGAGCGTCACAAGCACGACCGCAGCCATTTGCAAAGGATAATTGATGAGTTCGTTCGTCTTGAATGCGGCGCCGCGTAGTCCGACGGTGACCAGTTTGAACGCCTCTCCCGCGACGAGATTGGGCCACACATAGGAGTTCCATGCCCCCATCATCTTTAAGATCGTGATGGAAATGAGCGTGGGCGCGGAGAGCGGGATCATCACCTTCCATAGATACTTGAGGTCGCTCGTTCCGTCCACTTTTGCAGCGAGATACAGTTCGTTGGGGATCTGCATGAAGTTCTGCCGCAAGAGATAGATATAGAACACGCTCACAAGGAAAGGAATGACGAGCGCCAAAAACGCACGGAACGATTCGCCCGTGGTAACTTGCTCCGCCGCACTGTGGCTTACCCAGCCAAGCCCCGTCGCGCCGACCGTAACGTAGTTCGTGATCGTGAAGAGTTCCCCGGGGATCATCATTGTCGCGAGCATCAGGGCGAAGAGAACATTCTTTCCCTTGAATTCCAGCCTTGCAAACGCATAGGCGGAGAGCACCGTGACAATGAGAGACAGAATCGTCGATACGACGCCGACAAGGACGGTATTCAAAAAGAGCGTGCCGAGATTGAGTTGGTCTGCGACCCCTTCTATCACAATGCCGTTCTCGTGGACATCGACGAACAGACCCTTATAGTTCTGCCACAAGAATTGCCGCGGCCAAAGGGTGGGCGTATACGCGTTGTATTCCGGCTGCGTCTTGAACGACGAGATGAGCATCCAGTAGAACGGAAAGATGACGATGACCGCCATGACGGTGAGGAAGGTATACAATCCGATCTGCGCAAAGACTTTTTTCACGCGCTGCCGCCTTGCGATTGCGGCGATCACGTCATTTTCGGCCGCGACGGCTTCGCCTTCGGATGTCATTTGCGCTTCGGAGGAAGCGTCGTTTTCATTCAGTTTCTTCATTTCGTCCGACATGTTCTTCCCTCCTTAGTAATGCACCTTTTTCTTACTGACATAGAGGTTGACCAAGGTAACGGCGAAGATGATCGCAAACAAAATGATCGCCGCCGCGCTCGCGCGCCCCTGGAACCCGCTGACATTCTGAATGATATAGCCGACCATGGTATTCCATTTTCCCGGCTGGGTGTTGGGCCCCATCGTGTCGCCGAAAATACCGACGATGCTGTTGTATTCCTTAAAGCCGCCGATAAAGCCCGTGATGACGACGTATGCGATCATCGGGGAGAGAAGCGGCACTGTGACGCGCCAGAAGATGCGCCATCTCGACGCACCGTCCACTTTCGCGGCGTCATAGTACTGCTTATCCACATTTTGGAGCCCGCCGAGAAGCACAAGGATCTTAAACGGCAACGCGTTCCATACGATGAAGACGACAAGGACGAAGAAGTTTGCGCCCCAGCTTGACGTCTGGTTCACCCAGTCGATGTGGGAGCCGCCGAACGCTTCGATGATCGTATTGATGATCCCGATCGAGTCGGGGTCCCGCCCGGGCACGACGCCGATCATGCTGAACATCGCCATAAAGACCATGCCGATCGCGATCGAATTGGTGACGTACGGCAGGAAAAAGATCGTCTGGAAGAGTTTTTTGAGCGGTTTGATGGAGTTGAGCGCGACCGCGATGAGAAGCGCCAGCATCGTGGAAATAGGCACCGTGACAACCGTGAGGAGCAACGTATTGCCCAAACAGGTCGTAAATTCTCTGTATCCGACAACGTTTGAGAAATTCGCGAACCCAAAGGAAAACGGCTGGCCGAGCCTCTCGCCCGCGGAGTTATATCCCTCCAAAAAACCCATTCTGATCGTATTGATGATGGGCCATACGGTGAATATCCCGAGGACGACGAGCGCAGGCAACAGATACAGCCACGCTTTCCATTGGTTTTTCTTTTTGTTCATGCTCAGCCCTCCTGATCCGTCGTTTCGCCTTCGGGGGTGCCCTCTTCCTTAACGGGTTCCTCCGCATGCGGTTCTTCTACGCTTTCGGGAGTTTCTTCTGCGGCTTCGGGGATTTCTTCGGCGATCTCAGGTTTTTCATCCTTCGATCTCTTAAAGATCCCCTTGATCTTTGCCAAAATTCCCTTTTTGACCGGGACGGAGACCTCCTCCTTTGCCGCGTCGTCCGCTTCGCGGGGAAGAGGCCCTTCGTGCGTGACGTAATTCTGCCCCTCTTCCGCCATTTGGGCGACCATCGCCTCGTGGGCCGCCATCTGGTCCCCGAAGTAAACACGCTGTTCTGATTCCCTGTTGAAAAGGAAGACCTTGTGCGGTTTCAGCCTGAATTTCACGGTTTCGCCCGAGATCTTGCCCATTTCGTCCGCCGAGATAATGGAACGCACCACGGAATTGAGGGAAGCGGCGTTTGTGGACACGACGGAGACATCCCTGCCCATGACGTCGATCCCCGAGATCGCACAGGTAAGTCCCCCGTTTTCGTCCAAAACGAAACCCTCGGGACGGATGCCGATATAGACGTCCTGATCCTCGACGCCGGGCACGGAAAGGACTTCTTCCTCCCCGATGTAAAGAACGCCGCCGCGGACGGAGCCCGTGAACACGTTGATGGGCGGCGTGCCGAGGAATTTCGCGACGAAAAGATTCGCGGGATCGTCGTACACCCACTGGGGTTTGCCCGTCTGCATGATGACGCCAAGTTTCATGACGACGATGAAGTCGGAAATGGACATCGCCTCTTCCTGGTCGTGCGTGACGAAAATGGTCGTGATCTGCGTATCGCGCTGGATCCTTCTGATCTCTTCACGGGTTTGAAGCCTCAAACGGGCGTCAAGATTAGAAAGAGGCTCGTCCAAGAGGAGCACGCGCGGCATTTTGACAAGTGCCCGTGCGATGGCGACGCGCTGCTGTTGCCCGCCCGAAAGTTCGGACGGCTTACGGTCCATATACTCGTCGATCTGGACAAGCTTTGCGACTTCATAAGCCCGCGTCAGCATTTCCTCCTTGGAGAGCCTGTTTTCACCTTTCAAGTTCTGCAAAGGAAACAGAATATTCTGTTGTACCGTCATATGCGGATAGAGCGCATAATTCTGGAAGACGAGACCGATGCCTCTGTTTTCGGGGGCAAGCGCGGTCACATCGTCGTCGCCGAAGAAAATCTTTCCGTTTGACGGAGCCTGCAACCCGCTGATCATGTACAGCGTAGTGCTCTTTCCGCAACCGGAGGGACCGAGAAGGCCGATGAGTTTTCCGTCGGGGATCTCGAGATTGAAATCATTTACGGCAACGACTTCGGCGTTCTTATCTTTCTTGTTGCGACTTGGGAAGATCTTTGTGAGATGCTGCAATACAACTTTCATAAATATATTCCTTTTCTGCTGTGATTTTGTTGTACGGTATTCCGAGCCGCCGTCAGCTTTCCGCGCGTTCGGCGATCTCTTTTTGCAGTTTTGCTTTTTTCTCGTTCAATTCTTCTTCCGATGCAAAGATCATCTGTAATTTCATATCGGCAGCCGCCGTAACGGCAATGACATCGTGGATCGGCGTCCTGTTCTTCGTCGCAAAGAACAGAATGATATTCAAAAGGAAGATCGCCGCGAACAGGATCACCGTCACGATTCCTCCCCCGCCGAAGAAAAACATAAAGACAAGGAGAATGGGAAACATCGTTTCGATGGCATATTTTCCGAGGATCGTTCTGCCAAAGAGTGCAACGTTGGCGATCCTCACGCAATTCGGGCGGACAAGACAGATAGAAAAGACCTTTTTCCCCACTGTTTGCCCGTTTTTCAGACAAACAGGTACGATAAACTCCAAAATAAGGAAAGACAATGCAAGACCGACGGAGACCATCATGAAGAGAAGCGTATAGACGTACTCGTATTGACGGTTCGTCTTTTCGATCGAAGGAAGCTCCGCATAGCGGATAAAAGCGTCCGCAAATTCGGGGCGGGCACGGTCCGACGCGAGAAGTATTTCTTTGACGTCGCCGAGTGTTGCCGCCGTGCCGTCTTTTGAGATGGAAAAGACGTAATTGCCGTCTTCGCTCTTTCTTTCCGAATAGGTAAAGCCGTAATATTCGGCGACATCCTTGACAAGGGCGCCCGTAACATCTTCCAGCGCTGCCGCCGCACCGTCCTTTGTGATGGTATAGCCGTCATCGGTCTCCTGATAGACGAACCCGTACGCTTCGGCAACGGCGGGGATCTCCTCTTTGCGGAAACTCTCCCATTCGTTATAATACTGTGTCGCAAGATCTTGCGCTTCGGAAAAACCGCAGATGAGCGAGATGATCCACATGAGGCCCGTCGTCAGAACCGCAAGCAGGATCGCATCCAAGAGCCATGCGGAAGCTCTCCTTACGATCCCGATCCTGCGAAGATCGAACATCGCATAGTTTCCGCTGTTTTTAACTTCGCCTTGCTTTTCCATCCGAAAGACATTATATCATAAAACTCGGAAAGACGCAAGTGTGCGGCGGAAATAATTCCGTAAAATTTTTGATTTCACAAAAATACAGACGTTTTGTATTTATTCAATCAAATATATTGAGGATTACGCCGCGCGGCATGCGCTCAGGATCCCGACGCGTCTGTTTCTACCGGGTAAAAAACGTACCGAAGGCTCACGCTGTTTCCGTTTTCGGACACATACGACAAGTTGATATCATTGAGTGCGTCGAAGAAAGTCACCGTGAGTTTCATCTCCGTACAAGAGATCTGCGTACCCAGAAAGGCGGACGGATCTTTGACGTCGGCTTTCAGATAGACTTCGTTAAGATCGGCGTTTTCAAAATATTCTTCCTTGAAGGTAAACCCGAGCGTTGCGGCGGACGGCGTGATCCCGACGTCATCGCCCGTGACGGAAAAGATCTCTCCGTCCAGAATGACCGTTCTCCCCGTGAGCGTTGTGACCGGATCGGGAAGAACGTCTTCTGTCCCGTCGAACCCGGTGAAGCGTTCGACCGTATAGTCGATCGTCACGCAATCCCCGGAGTAGCCGATCTCGTAGACGCTTGTAAGAGTCAGATCTTCGCCGAACGTGTCCGTCACCGTCAGTACGATGCGGGAATACTCCATGCCCACCATTTCGTTGAGCGCATCATATTCATCCTGCACGACCGTTTGATCGCCGGGGGTCTTATCCTCTTTCTTTTTTCCGCCCGTGAGATTGCATGCGGAGAGGCAAACTGCCGCAAAACATACCGTCGCAAGAATCAAAACCGATTTTTTCATCGTTTTTTACCTCCGTTTTTCCGATCGGATCAGCCGTCTTCGGATCCGCCGTGCAGGGCGGCACGGTCCGCCTGTTCCGCATCGGCGTTATAGTCGCGCACCGTTTCGTTATACAGGGCAATCTCCGCGAGAAGGACCTCGAGATCCTCCTCCGCGAGCGACTTTTCGGACTCGGAGAGCGCCTGATAGGCCTCGAGCGCCTTGTTGATCGAAGCAAACCGCGCGGGAAGCGAGCCTTCCGTCACGATCGAAGCGACCGCGGAATGAAACGCCGCAAGATTTTTGCCATCATCCGGCGTGTCGCCGCCCGGTCCTTCTCCCCCGCCGATCGTCCGCTCGTACCCGCATTTGTCGCAGGTCGTGTCGTTCTCGTCCGAATATTCGTGCGGCTCCCGTGTTTGCACGTCTCCACACTCCGTGCAGGTGTACACATGATAGGTATCGTCCAATGATTGATACTCGTAATGATGGACGTGCTCGCTGCCGCTGCCGTCTCCGCCGTATTCGACGACGATGCTGTCGAGATAGGTAGCGCTGCTGTCCGCATAGACGAGGGCGAAGTAACAGTCACTCCCCTCTACCGTCCATGTGACGCCTTCCTCCGTGACCGTCTGCGTGCCGCATTCATGCTCTCCCGAAGGATTGCCCGACATCTCATCGTAGGGCGAGGAGGACGTGTAGAGCGCCCATTCCTTATCGTCTTTCCCTTCCTGTATTTTCACCGTGACCGACTTGATCGCCCCGGGGACGGGGGTCGTCGTTGCGAGATAGTGCTCGGTTTTGGAGGAATTGAACTGCATCGCGTCCTTATTTCCGCCGTAGATATAGGCGATGCCCTCTACGCCGCCCGCCGACCACGACTGGAAGTCATAAGACGCCGAAGGTGAAGCAAACGTGGAACGTGTGATCGTGAACGAGCCTTCCTCTCCGCCGACCGACGATTTTGTGACATGGACCGTCGCCGTCGCCTTGACGGAAGGTTTTACCGCGCTCGTTGCGGTGATCGTCGCAGTACCCTCATTCCTTGCCGTAACAACGCCGTCTGCAACAGTGGCGACCGTCGCATCGCTTGTCTCCCATGTGACAGCCCTGCTCGCGTTCGAGGGGGTCGCCGTGACGGTGAGCGCCCTGCTCTGCCCGACGGGGACCGACACCGTAGCGGGTGTCAGGGTGAGCGCCGTCAGCTCGTCCGAAGGTGTGGGCGGCGTAACCGTACCGTCTCCCCAGATCGCCTCCGCATATTCGGGATGGTCGATGAAGGGATTGCGGTTGCCCTGAATTTTGTAAACTTCCTCGTTGCGGGTGATCTCGCTCTGGTCAACGGGATCGGATTCGTTCCACTTCAAAAGAAGGGTGATCGCCGCACTCTCGCTCGTCGGCGCCATGATATCGGTGAACTTCAGATTTCCGAAACAAGAGGATCTTCCGCTCCCGTTCGTGGATCCGTAGACATTTCTGAATGTATTATAATGTGTATAGACATACATGACGATGCGTGCGACATCGCCCTTCACCTCGTCCTTGGGCATGAATTTGCCGCCGCTCGTGTATCCCGCGATGGCGATCTGTGTGTTGCTCGCGTCCTTATACCAAACCGTATTGCCGCCGCTGAATTCGCCGTACTTATTATTGCTGCGCGAGCTGTTCACCCTGCTCTCTGTCGGGCGGATATGATGAAGGTCGCCGCCACCGCCGCTCGTGCCCCAAAGACCGTTCGAATGGCTTTGGCACCAAACGTGCTCCCTGTTCCATGTACCGCTGGCACCGCCCTGCCATGAAGAGGACAAATTTGCCCGAGCATAGAATTCCATGAGCGCGCCGCCCGTGCCGGGATCGGTTTTCTTGACATACGTCGGATTTTTGCAATCGTCGTAGGATGTATACTTCGTGTGCGTCGTGGTGATGAGGTCGTGGACTTGGCCGAGGAGCTCATTCCCCTCCGTCGCCGTGATCCCGTCGTAATAGGAACCCGTATAGGCGGTCTCCATGACTTCCGCGGCTTCCGCGACCGAAGGCTCCGCCGCAGGGACGCTCACGGACACAAGCCCGAAGAGCATCACAACCGAAAGAAGAAACGCTGAAAATTTGTTGAAAACCTTTTGCATATCCTTCGCTCCGTAAATCTTGTTTTAGAACGTTTTATGACTGTTTTTGGGAAGAGGAGCTCTCTTGCTCCCTGATCCGTCTGAGCCAGCATCTTCGGCACATTGCGACGTACCGCTCGTTTCCGCCGATACAGATCTGGGAACCTTCCGTGAGGATCTTCCCCTCTCCGTCGAGGCGGGCATTCACGGTCGCCTTTGCGCCGCAGGTACACACCGACTTGATCTCGCTGATGGAGCCTGCGATCTCAAAGAGCCGCTTGCTCCCGGGGAACAAATGCGTCGTAAAGTCCGTGGAGAGCCCGAAACAGAGCACGGGGACATCCTTTTCAATCACGATATCCGCAAGTTCATCCACCTGTTCTGGGGCCAAAAACTGGCATTCGTCCACGATGATGACATTGCAGTCCGAATATTTGTCGGTGTACAGATCGTAGAGGTTCTCGTCCTGCCGAATGGCGATCGCGTCCTGTTTGAGCCCGATCCTCGATCTCACCAGCGTGGCGCCGTCCCGCGTGTCGATCGCGGGCTTGAGAAGAAGGACTTTCATGTTCCGTTCTTCGTAATTGAATTTTGTGATGAGCGCCTGCGCCGTTTTGGAGCACCCCATCGCCCCGAACTTGAAATATAACTTTGCCATAGTAAGATTTTGATGAACCCGAAAATTCCGTGCCCCGTTCAATCGACGACGTCGTAAATGAGCGGTTCTTCTTCGGGAATTTCCTCCTTGATGACGGTTGCCGCAAGAAGTTTTTGTGCTGCGGCGGGAAAGAGCGCTTCGTCGTTTGCGTAGAGCGTTGCGATCTCCTCACCCCGTTCGACGCAGTCCCCCGTCTTTTTCCTCAGAATGATCCCCGCGCTGTAATCGATGGCGTCCTCCGCCGTATTGCGTCCCGCGCCGAGCGCAAGGCTCGCAAGCCCGTATGCCTCGGTATCGACCGTAGAGATGTAGCCTCTCTCCGTGCTCCTGACCGCATACGAAAATTTTGCCTTTTTGAATTGATCGGGGTCGGCGATCAAGCTCGCGTCGCCACCCTGCGCGGCGACCGTCTCCATGAGCTTTTTGAGCGCGCTTCCGTCGAGGATCGCCTCTTTTGCGAGCCCGATACATTTCGCGGGCGTCCCCTTCCCCGCAAGCGAGAGCATATAGCCCGCAAGCGTCAGACAAACTTCGGTAAGATCCTCGGGCCCCCTTCCGTTCAGCGTTTCGACCGCCTCGATGACTTCGAGGGAATTCCCGATCGCATTTCCGAGCGGTCTGTCCATATTCGTGATGAGGGCGACCATCTTTTTGCCCGCATTTTTGCCGATATCGACCATGAGGCGGGCAAGCTCCCTGCTCTTTTCGACGGTCTTCATGAAGGAGCCGCTGCCCGTTTTCACGTCGAGGACGATACAGTCGTCGTCTGCGGCGAGCTTTTTCCCCATGATGCTTGCGGCAATGAGCGGCATGCTG
>CANRIY010000024.1 GCA_947630775.1 uncultured Clostridia bacterium
ACGAGCCCGTTTGCGTTCACCGTGGCAACAAGAGGATCGCCCGACGAAAAGCGAATGTCGGAAAGATTGCTCTCATATCGGATGGTCGCCGTTCTGCCCTCGAGGATCTCGAGCTCTTCCGTTTCGAGGGTCAGAAAAGGCCGCGGTTCCACCGTCACCTTGCAGACGGCGATAAACTTTCCCGCCTGTACCGATACGACGGCGCTCCCCTCTTCAAGACCGTACAGCGTGGCGCGGTTCAGTGCATGCTCGTCGGGCGTGACGCGCACGACGGAGGGTTTGTTGGAAGCCCAGACGGGCGCCTCGTCGATATTTGCAATGGACAGCGTGAGCCTGACGGGCTCTCCTTCCGCCTGCAGTGAGACGCTCTCTTTGTCCAATTCGAACATCTGCACCAAAACGTCTCCGTCCTCTGCGGGAGGAACTTTCGGCTCCTCTTCACATGCGGAAAGGAGCGCCGCAGAAGCAAACAGCGCCATCAAAAGGGAGAGGAATGAGATAATTTTTTTCATGACGGCCTCCTTGGGCTGTCCTCGGCGGACTTTTTCGCGCGTTCTTCGCGGATCTCGCGCGGCGTTCTGAGCTTAAATTTCCGCACGACGATGTCGAGCAGGAAGAGCACGGCGCACGCGATCAAAAGGATGAGACGGGGATCTTTTACGGCCTCCGCGGTCTCGGTCTCAGGCGAGAGGACGTCCTCTGCGGAGAAGAACATTGTCCCGTTCCCCGCGGAGCTGAGGCTCTCCATGAAGGAAAAGCACTCCGATTCGTCCCGGAACGAGGAATACTCCTCGGAATAGGAAAAACAGGTATATGCGGTGGTCTCGGTGACTTCTCCCCCGATCTCCCGCACCACATGGACGGTGTACGTCCCGCACTGATCCGTCACGATCTGCCCCACAAAGAGATGATCGGACGCGGCGCTCAGGTCGATGGCGGAAGTTCTCCCGTCGGGTGCACTGACGGTCGCAGAGAGCGTTCCCCCCATTCCGTCGGTATTGACGCGGACTTGCGTCGTATGGTTGTCTTTGACAAACTGTACACTGACGGGGTCGAACGCGGAATTCCATGTTTCGGGGAATAGCCCGTTGACGGTATTCCGCAAAAATCTCCTTCCGTTCGCATCCGCCAGAAACGTTTTCGACCATTTGCCGTTCAGGTCGCTGAGGAAACTGCCCACCTGCCCCTTTCCGCACTGCCACTGCGCATAGACGGGCGTATTGGGTTTTCCGGGGACGGAAAGGACGACCGTCGCCCCCTCTTTGACCCGCGTTCCGAAGTAACCGCCAAGCGTCGGGAGAGGTTCGGTCACTCCCGCGACCGCGGAAGTATAGCTTCGGATGACGGGCTGAAAGTCATATTCGTTCAGGAAATCTCCCGCCGCCGTCACCGTCTCCTGCTTCATAATATCGATGAGTTCGCTCGTGTCTGCGGAGTTCTTGAACCGTCCGTTCCCGAGTGACGCCATATTTTGAACGGTATCGAGCGGAACGGAGGGACCGAGGGCGATCGCCGAAAGGGTGATCCCGTTCCCCGCCATCTGCGTAATGCGCTCCATGCAGGTGGGGATATCCGCACGGTCAGTCGGTTCGCCGTCCGTCAAAAAGATGATGTGTTTGAGCTCCGTCTCATCAAACCCCGTCAACATACCCTGCGCCATATTGATCGCGTTGAAGTATCCCGTTCCCTGTCCGTCGATCTCGATCCCTTCGATCGCGCGGATCACTTGATCCTTTTGGTAGACCGGAAGCATCCGGGATACCATCGTCGCCTGACTGTTGAAGGTGATCACGCCGACATAATCGCCGTCGCTAAGCTCGTTGACGCTCGCAATGGCGGCTTCCTTGGCAAGATCCAGCCTCGGAAGCGGCCCCACCGGCGGCATCATGCTGGTCGATCGGTCGATGATGAGAAGAAGTCCGAGCGAGCGCTTCCCATCGTCCGCCGCAACGGGCAGAAGATCCTCATATGCGCTCCCCTGCATGTCATCCTGCACATATGCCTTGTCGCCCCCCACCGTATAGAATCCGCCTCCGAACTCTTCGACATACCGTTTGAGCACGTTTTCCGCATATCCCGCGGGAAGATCCGCATTGGCGACGTTCATGAAGATCACTTCGTCGTAAGCGCAGAGCTCCGTAAAGGTGGCGGGCAGGGCGGAAGGCAAAATCTTCGTCACATCGTAATCGTCCGATTCGAGGATGTCCATAAGGCTGTCGGCCTCATTCCCCGTCCCGTCCACGAGCAAAAGTTTTACGCCCTCGATGTTGACAAAGGAGTAATATTCGTTATTTTGGGAGAAAGTATCCTCGAACGCCGAGACTGTGACATGAAATTCATGCAGCCCCGGGGTATCGAGCCGCACATAGAAGGAAAAGGCTTCCTCCGTGCCGCTCAGACGCACCGCACGCTCTTCGATGAGCTCGCCGCGGTCGTGCAGGGCGAGCGTCGCGCCGACCGAAGCGCTTGCCCGCACCGTCACGGAGACGGTGAACGTCTCTCCGGGCGTGACGTGTTCGGGGACGTCGACGGAGGAGATCATGATCTCCCTGCCGTTTGTCTTCGGCGAGAAAAACACGGTATCCACCCGTATCCCCTCGCTTGCAAGGCTCTGCACGGCGGCATAGGCATTTTCGTCCGTCTCGATGCCGTCGGAGAGAAGAATGATCCTGCCGTTCGCGGGGTCGGAGAGCGAATTGCGCGCATAGCGGAGCGCAGAAGCGATATTTGTCGCGTTCCCGACAGGTTTTACGGGATTGGACAGATATTCCTGATACGCGTCGCCGTCTTTCCGCATTTCCGCACTGAAAACACAGTCACCCGCAAAGGAGACGATCCCGACCCGCTGGCCGTCCTTCCTGTTTGCGATAACGTCGCGGATGAAATCGTTCATATCTTCTTCAGACGCACGGTTGCTGTCCGAAAAATCGGCAAGAATGATGATATCGCTCTTTTGGACGGTCTCGACCGACGTAAAGGAAAGCCCCGAGACCATGAGGACGCACAAGACAAGGATCAGGCTGTGGAGAACGAGGGAAACGATCCTGTTCCTCGTTCTCCTTCTCCCCCGCGGAAGGCGGAAATACGGGATCAGCATGAGCCCGAGGGCGGGGATCAGAAGGAAGAGAAGCCAAGGATGTTCAAATCCCATGGAGATCGCAAGAAAATCAAACCTGCTCATGATATTGCAACCCCCATTCTACACAGATCAACAGCAGGATCGCCGCCGAAAAATAGACGTAAAGATCTTGCCGCTCCGTCCTTTGGGCACTCGCTACGGCACCCGGCATGGCGACGGGAACATTCAGATGGTCGGTTATTTCCGTAAAATCGCTCTCCGAAAGCGGCGTTGCGGCATAGAACAGATGCACGCTCTCTGCACCCGTACGGAATTTCTGCGTAACGGTATACAGCCCCGGACGGGCGGGCGTGAAGGCGACGGGGAAAGTCCCGAACTCCCACGACGAAGTATCACCGCCTACGTAATTTGCCTCGACGGCGATGGAATCCGCATTCGGCTTCGCATTGATCTCAACGTTCTCCGAAACGAGATACTGCGTCTTTTCGAGCGTCTTTTTGAGACAATATGTCCGAAGATTGTACACGAGCAGAGGGAAATCGGGCAAAACGGAGAGATTGGACATGTGCAGATCGAAGGCGCAGATCACTGTTTTCTGTCCGTTCGATTCCCGCGCAAGGAGAACGGGGTCCGTTCCGCACATGAGGATCATTTCATATTCCGAAAACCTGTCGATGCGGGAATACTCCGAAACGGTGATCCTTGCCGGCGAGATGCCCTGCGTGATCGATCGGTACGCTTCGCTGTTCCCCCCCTCTCCTTTGAGGGGCGTATCCTTCGCCGTCTTGACCTTTTCCCCGATCTCGAAACCGAATACGGGGGCGAGTTCCTTGGGCGGGTCGAAGATCCAGATGCTGCCGTCCTGCGGCGCGGCTGTGGGCAACACGCCGTAATAGACATAGAGATCGTACCCCTCTGATTCCGCTTTCGAGACATCCGTCACGAGTGTCACGTCGCAATTTCCCGTCGTGCTGAGGGCGGAGTAGAGGAAACTTTGGTCGGGACTCACATACTGGACGCGGAACCGGTCCGCACTTTCGCCGAAGCAATATCCCTCGTTATCGTAAGGAAAGCTGTCTTCGGCGACGAGGACCACGCGCGCCTGTCCGAAAGAGAAGACGTCGAGAGAATCCCAAACGACTTCCGTCTCCGCATCCTTTCCGCAGGACGCGACGCGGGAGAGCTGTTCTTTCCCGTCCACAAAGAGCTTGACGGCCATTTCCGCTTCGGCGCCGTAGCTCGCGATCCGCGCGGTGAACACGCACCTATTATTATTTCTGCGGAACGTGACCCCGAGGACGGACGCATTCCATTCCCCGTCCGAAAGATCCATGACGTGCACACTGCCGCTGTCTTTCACTTCGCGGTCGGTAAAGAGATACACTTCCGCGGAGGGATTTTCGTTGAGCACGCCCTCGGCGAGCTCCATGGCGCCGTCAAGATCGGGCTCCGAAAAGCCACATTCCGTCTCGAACAGCTTTTGTTTGACATAGCTGAGCGAATCCGACCTGCGGATCGCAAAGGACGCCTCATTTGAGGCGAGGATCACGGTGAATTTGTCCTCGGGCATCGTCTCTTCGGCAAGACGGACGATCTCGTCCTTGGCGCGTTCGAAAATGCTCTTGCCGTCCTTTTCGGCGAGCATGGAAGCGGAAGCGTCCAAAACCGCGATCTTCTCCCCTCCCTCGGAAGCCGTCACGAAAAAGGGCTGTGCCATGGCAAGCGCGATCGCGGAGAGGATCAAAACCTGCACGAGAAAGAGCAGCGACCCTTGGAGCCACTGCAAGGGGACTTTCCGCTTGCGGTATTGCAAACTGAGTTTCCAGACGTAAGTCGAGGAGACCTTTTTGTCCTGATACTTCGGTTTGAAGATGTAGATGAGGATCAGGGCAACGATCGAAAGCAGCCCCAAGAGCCCCAACGGCAAAGCCAGATTCATTTCACCGTACCTGTTTTGAACATTCTGTCAAATAAGAGCTTTTCGACGGGTTCGTCCGAGACGACCGAGAAGAAATCCACCCCGCGCGAGGAGCAGAACCCCTTGATATCGCCGATAAAGTCGTTGAGCGCCTCGCGGTACGCCGCAAGATGGCTGCGCGTGACGCGGAGTTTCAGATTTCTCTCATCGAGCGGGTCCTCCGCCTCGATATCCACAAGGCGCATCCTGCCGTTGAAGAGCGGATCGACGTCCTCGGGAGAGAGCACCTGCACGAGCATGACCTGCCGCTTTTGGTAAAGGAGATAGTCCACCGCCCTTTTCCAGTTGCTCTCCGTCATGAAATCGGAGATGATGACGGTGAGCCCGTTATTCGTCCCCGCGGAAGGACAGCCGAGAATGCTCTTTTCGAGATCCGAACTCCCCTCAAACGCGAGCGTGTCGAGCTTTCCGATCCCGCGGTAGAAGGCGTTTTTCCCCGTGATCGTCCCGCAAAGGTCTTCCGCAACCTCTCCTTTGATGAGGCGGACCGACGTGCGGTCCATATTCTGCACCGCCAAAAACCCGAGCGCCGCCGTGAGCCGCATGGCGTAGAGCGCCTTCCCGAGATCGGGCTTCTGCATGGACGAGGAGCAGTCCAAAAAGATCTGGATGTGCATCTGACGCTCGTCCACAAAGAGTTTGATAAAGTATTTTTCGAAACGGCTGAACAGATTCCAATCGATGCGGCGGATATCGTCGCCGAGGGCGTATTCCTGATAATCGGAAAACTCCACGGTGGAACCGTGGGAATTTGTCTTATGATTTCCCCCGAAATATCCCTGCATTTCGGCGCGCACATAGAGCGCCGCCGCTTCGAGGCGGCTGAGGAAGTTGTCATCGATGATCTTCGTGACAGCCATAGATTACTTCTTTTTTCCGAACAGGCCGCGCTTTACGGGCTGGTCTTCTTCTTTTCCCGCCGTTTTTACCGCTTCGGCACCCGCTTTCGGCGTATCGCCCGCATGGCCGAGTTCTGCAATGATCTCATGGATGATATCGTCGGCAGTCACGCTGTCGGTCACGGCTTCAAAGGTGAGCTTGATCCTGTGCCTTAATACGGGGCAGGCAAGCGCATTGAGATCCCCGTAGGAGACGTTATATCTCCCGTTCATAAGGGCGCGGACCTTTGCCGCGGAGATGAGCGCCTGCGCCGCACGGGGGCTTGCGCCGTAACGGATGTATTTTTTGGCGATCTGCGCGGGGCACTCGCTTCCCGGCTGGGTCGCGAGCGTCAGACGCATCGCATAGTTCATGACGTCTGCGGCGACGGGGATCTCCTTCGCCGTGGCGCGCATGCGGAGAAGTTCTTCCGCACTGCATGCGGCGTCCGCGACTTCGTCCATGGTGATCTGCGTCATGCCGACGATCCGCCCGAGCTCTTCCATATTCGGATAGGTGACGATGAGTTTGAACATGAAGCGGTCCATCTGCGCCTCGGGCAGAGGATAGGTACCGTCCTGCTCGATGGGATTCTGGGTCGCAAGCACGAAAAACGGCTCATCGAGGGGACGGGAAACGCCCATCACGGTGACTTTATGCTCCTGCATCGCTTCCAAAAGCGCGCTCTGCGTCTTGGGCGTCGCGCGGTTGATCTCATCCGCAAGGATGATATTGCTGAAAATGGGCCCCTTCTGAAAGCTGAACTGCGAATTGCCCTTTTCATCTTTTACGATGATATTCGTCCCCGTGACGTCCGCGGGCATGAGGTCGGGCGTGAACTGGATGCGCGAAAAAGGCAGGGAGAACACCCGTCCCAACGTGCGGACAAGCCTCGTTTTCCCGACGCCCGGCACCCCTTCGAGCAGGACATTACCGCCCGCGATCATCGCGATGACCGAAAATTCGACGACTTCCTTTTGGCCGATCATGTCTCTTCCGATCTGCGTGAAGATATTGCCGCACAGTGTTTTGAATTCTTCCAAATTTTGTTCCGTGATCATGGTTTCTCCGTCCCCAAAAATTCAAGATAGTCTTCGATCGCTTTCCTCTGTTCGTCCGTAAGCGTATCGCTTTCGAGCAGTTCTTTGAATTGCTCCTCGTATGGCACGTCCTTATAGGACGTCTCGCCGTCGATGACCGAATCGTATTTTACGTCCCCGTCCACGGGCGGCGGGTTCGAACCCTGTTCCCCGCCCTGCTCCTCGCCGGGCTCTTCGGGTTCTTCGGGCTCCTCGGGCTCCTCGGGCTCCTCGGGTTGCTCCTCCTGCTCTTTGCCGTTGAGTTTATCGAGAGCATCCTGAATGGTATCCTGCATCTCTTTATCGAGTTCGTCGGCGTTTTTGTCCGCCTCCGCCTTCTCTTTTTCTCCCTCAAGGGCGTCCTGCATGTCCTGCACGGCCTGATCGAAGGCGTCCTGCACGTCCTTCATGACTTCATCGCCGACGTGTTCCTCTTCCCCCTCCTCGGGCGGCTGTTTGGGAATGGCCGCGCGGAGGGCGTCGGCAAGTTTTTGGAGCGCCTCGGCGAGCTGTTCGTCCTTTATCGTCGCATCGCGGATGGATTGCTCGATGTCGTCCGCCGTCTGGGCGAGAATGTCGTACTCGCCCGCCATAACGTGCGGCCCGATGCTGTCGTACATGGTCTGAAAGGCATCTTTCACGATCTCGATATCCCCCGTGACGACCGCGTCGCCGAGGGATTTCGTCGTCTCATGTTTTTGGAGTTCCTGCCCGATCGTCGTGCGGGAGAGATATTCTTCGATCAGTTTATGGATGCGCTGGGCAGTCTCGGAGACCCGCGCGATCTTCACTTCCAAGCTGTCCGTGGGTTTCAGGGATGCTTCGAGATTGTCGACGATCTGATGCAGATGACTCTTGAGCGTCCCGTCCACGGGCGCGGCGTCGATCTCTTCCCTGAGCTTTTCGATCATCTCGCGGATGATCTCGTCTTCCTGTTCCGAAGGCGTCGGTGTATGTTCTTCCTCGATTGGATTTTCCGTTTCCTGTGCCCGCACGGCGAGGACGGTGGAGTAGGACATCATAAATACCGCCAATGCCATGACGAAAAGGAGCACGGCGAGAAGGACTTTGGGGATCCCGATCCGCATCTGTTTGACGCCGACGGAAGAGAGCGCCTGCTCGGTATCCTTGCGCTGTTTGCCAGCAAGGATGTCCTCTCTGCCCGAAAGTTCCACCATCGTCACGACCCGCTCCTCGAGTCCCATGCCGTCCACACGGCGGGCGGTCGAAGAAAGATCGGGGCGGAAGAGAAATCTGTAAAAGAGCGCGGTGAGCCCCGCCGTTGCGGCGGCCCATACGCCCAGCGCAATGAACAGAAGATCAAAGGCCGTGGCAAACGAGACGGCGGAAACGATGGCGCTGAGCACAAAACCGCAGATTGCAGCGGTCAGGCACGCCTTCAAGATCCCCTCCCGCCGCAATTTCGCACGGTAACTTGCGAGAAGTTTTTCCTCTCGGGTAAGTTGTTTTTTCTCCTTCATACCGACCTCACCAAGTATAATTCTGCGCCTTGGGAATTTCAAGGCGGTTCGTCATATCCGACGGAATGAATCTGTCCTCTCTGTCCGAGAAATGGATCGCAAAACTGAAATCCGCCCCGCTCACGATCGCGGGATCCTCCGCGGAGAGCGTTTTCAGAACGGAAAGCACTTCGCTGCTGTAGATGATATGCCCAATTCCCGCAAGATTGAGTTCTCCCTTTGCAATAAACACGCCGTCCACATATACATCGAGCCATGCGACGCACTGCTCTGCAAGCGCCGCCTTGTCCGTTACCCCGTAAAAACTAAAGAGCGTATTAAACATCCTTTCGTCGTATTGCAGAACGATGAAAGAAGGTCTGTCGCCCGAAGTTTGCAGGATCGGATTCTCCATGGGGATCTGCCTGTACCCCTTTTCGTCGAACGCCTTCTGCGCGTTGTTCCAACGGTTGAAGGCTTCCGTAAATTCGGCGTCCGTCCTTGCCTGCGTCTCGGGTGCGAGCGCGGCATATGCCTCCGAAGCGGCACGGAGAGCGTTGAACCAGTCCATTCCGACATTTTCAAGATCGGTCGGGACCTGCTTCGCCGCCTCGATAAACTTCTGCGCCTTCTCGTTTTCCGCCTGAAGAAAGATCTCGCGGTAGCGTGCACGGGCATCTGTGAGCTTCTCATAAGCCGCAACGACCTCTTCGTCCGATTTCACTTCCCCGGAAAGCCGCTCGTACGCGCGTTCCGCCCGCGAAATGGCGCTTTCGCTCTCCAAGCCGACGGGCTCCTTGATCTCCCCGACGAGGCCGAGAAATTCTTCTTTATCGCGTTCATTTACGAGCGCACGGTATTCCGCGTCTGCTACATCGAGCTTCTCCTTTGCCTCCTGCACGCCCGCAAACGATTTGATCTCTTCGTCAAAGGATTCGTAAATGTGGAGAAGTTCCGTGATCGCAACGCCCGAATCGAGGGTGATCTCGCCCAAGTTCTCCACCCCTTCGATGAAGGAATTCGCCGCCGTCCTGACCGCCTCTTCGTGCGCCGTCTCTTCCATTTCGGTGAGGCGTTCGTCGGCTTTCACGAGCGCCGCATACGCATCCGCAACGCGCTTTTCCGCCTTCGACGGGTCGGAGAGCTCGGCATAGAGCTCCTTCGCACGGTCGATTGCCGCCCTGTCGGAGAGCGTAAGCGCATCTGCCGCGGGCACGAGATCTGTTGCGGCAAGGAAGGCGTCCACACGCTCCTTCTCCGCTTTCTCCTCCTTCTCGCGTTCCGCCTGCGCCTTCAGTGCGTCAAATTCCTGCCGATACCCGTCGAGCGCCGTCTTCCTCTGCGCGACAGCGGAATCCCCTTTTTCGCCCTCATCGAGAGCGGCGTAAACGATCGCCGCGGCGTCGAGATCGGCTTCGAGCGCAAGCGTAATGGGCGGCTCGATCTCATCGACGAGCCGTAAAAACAGGCGCATGCGCTGGGAATAGACTTGTTCCGTCCCCTGCTCAGGCGGCAATTCCGCCTCGCCGCAACCCGACGGGATGCAGGCACAAAGAAGGGCCGCCGCAATGATGATGGAAAAAAATCTCTTTTTCACGGATCTTCCTCACGAAAAACAGTGCATATTACTCTTAATTCTATTATATCACAAACAAATGTAAAGTCAATCTCTTTTCCCGATGTTGACATAACTTGTCATTTCATGGTCGTAATTTACATTTTCGTCCGCGGAAAGGACATTGACAAGAACGGAAAAGGGTGTTACAATAAACATGAGAAAACAAAAAGAGGATCTTGCCATGAAGCGCATTGCACACTGTCTGCTCCTTGCCGTCCTGCTTTTCTGCGCGCTCGCCCTCGTCGGGTGCGACGGAGACAGCAAAAAGGATACGGGGACAGGCACGGAAAAGACGACCGCAACGATCACCTTCGATACGGGGACGGAAGAGGTCATCTCCCCCATCACATCCAAGATCGGCGGCAAAATTTATCCTCCCGCCGATCCCGAACGCGAGGGATACCGCTTCGACGGATGGCTGCTCAACGGCGAGCCCTTCGTCTTTGACGTGATGCCCGCGTCCGACCTCACGCTCCATGCTGCATGGACGAAATATTTTACCCTCCGCTTCGAAACGGGCGAAGGGGCCACTGTCATTCCCGAAAAGACATACACGGCGGGCGAGACGATCGAACTTCCCGCCGCTCCCGCGCGCACACATTATATATTCCTCGGCTGGACGCTCGACGGGGCTCCCTTTACCGCGGGCGTCATGCCGCCGCAGGACATTACCCTGAAAGCGGAATGGGAAGAGGCGGTCACGATCTCCTTTGTGACGGGTACTTCGGACTGCATCGTCCCCTCCATCGTCGCCCGTGCGGGAGAGACGGTCGAAGCGCCCAAGGTGAACCGCAGGGGATTCCATCTGAATGGGTGGAAAACGGCGGGCGGAGACCCCTTCGTCTTTGACAAGATGCCCGAAAGCGACCTTACGCTCTATGCGGACTGGATGGAACTTACGAATCTCCCGACGATGTTTATCGACCTCTTCGACGAAAGCGGCAACACTTTCCCCCTCTCTTCGGTGGACAAAGATCCTTACGTCGCAAGCAGGATCTCCCTCGAAAACACCGAGGACGACTACCTTTTGGACAGCGTACAGGCGGAATTCAAGGGACGCGGGAACGGCTCTTGGTGGGATATTCCCTACGATAAAAAGGGCTATAAGATCAAATTCGACAAGAAGCAGTCCCTCTTCGGAAGAGAGGCAAACAAACATTGGGTCATCATCGCCTGCGTGAGCTCCCCCTATCCAGAAACGACCATGTGCCGCAATTATCTCGCCTACAATATGGCGAATGATGTGTTCGACGGCATCGAATACACGACCTCGGCAAACTGGATCGACGTCTACGTCAACGGGGAATACCGCGGCGTGTATCTTCTCTGCGAGCATGTGCGCGTGGGTGACGGCCGCGTCGATATCCCCTCCGACTATCTGACTTCTGATTACGATAATACGGGCTATCTCATCGAATACGACAACTACGCAAGGGAAGGCGGGACGGAGGAAGGCGTCGACTACTTCACGGTGAACGGCATGCGCTTCCCCTTCACCGTCCATTCTCCCGATCCCGAGGACGTTCACGACGGGAAGGCGACGGTCACAAAAGCCGAATACATGCAGCAGATCGCATGGCTCAAGGGCGAGACACAAAAGCTCTGCAACGCCGCGCTCGCTTCCGATTGGACGGGATTCTGCGAATATGCCGACGCCGATTCCTTTATCGATATGTATATCCTGCACGAGCTTTTCAAAAATATGGATACGGGTTACAGTTCCTTCTATCTCTATAAAAAGCCGAACGGGAAATTCTATGCGGGGCCCGCATGGGACTTTGACGCGACCTGCATGGCCTCGGATGCAAGTCCGACGGGAATTTTCGTCGCGGCGGAAGGCAGAGCCGTCCCAGCGAGCGAGTTTTATGTCAATCTCTATAAAAATGCCGCGTTCAAACAGGCGGTGAAAACGCGGTGGAAGGAGATCTCTTCCTCGGTGCGGACGTTTTTGGACGAGCGATTGAATGATACCGTCTATGAGACCTACAAGGCGGCGATGGGAAAGAATTACGCCAAATGGCTGAACCGCACGCAGGCAGAGGCCGAAGAAAAGTGGGTCGCGGACGTGAAAGCCCTGAAAACGTGGCTCGTTGCAAGGGTCAACTGGCTCGACACAGAATGGAAATGATAAAGAAAGGCCCCGTTTGCGGGTGTGTAGGAAACAATAAGGGGGACGGCTGTCCCCCCTTAAATTTATATTCAAAGTAAAATATAGCACACTGCACTTAATGCATCAGCGGTGTGCCCCTGCGGGGGATCATAGAGAGATTTCGTCTTTGATCGGTCGCAAAATACGGTGCGTTAAGGTGGAATCCGAATCGAGTTCAAAGACGCCGCGGAAGATGAAATATCTTCCCCTATCACATTTTTCAAAGACGGCTCTTCGCTTTATGTTGAGTCCGACGTAAATATTGCTCGGATAAGGGTGTCCGCCGACATATTCTTCGACGATTTGTCCGTTTTGCATCATATTTCTCCACCCCGCGCGGACGACGCCGTCCAATCTCGGCATCCAAAGCATTTCGTCAATATCTAATGGATAGTCGGCTTTCATCCATGCTTTGTAATGCTTGCCGAGCAGCCCATTCAAGAGTTCCGCATTCGTTTTGGCGTAAATCACTTCGCCCGCTTTGATCGTTTTCATTTCATTTCTCCTTTTTTTCGTTTTCTATTTCGTCTAATATCGACTTCGCCCGATCGATTGTTTCGCTTGAAAAAATGTCGCCGTAGTTTTCGATGATGTAACGCAAAGCGCACTCGCTCAATCCCGAATCAACAATCTTTTTCGCGGCGGTGAGGCGCACTTCCCGTTCGGGGAAATAGTGGTCGGAGACAATCACATCGCGCAAAGGAAGCCGCTTGATTTGCGGATAGTATTCAATGAAGAACTGCATGCCGCACTCTTCGAGGAGCGCTTTGCAAGCCGCGGCGTCCTGCTCGGCTTTTTGCTTTCGGGCTTCCGCTTCGGCCTTCTGCCGTTCCTCCGCGGCTTTTTGTTGTTCTTCGAGCAAAAATTGCGGAGGGCTTCTTTTCCATTCCCGCTTGATGAGAACACAATTTTGGATGAGAAAACCGCTCGAAATAATGAGGAAGATGTGCGAGAGGAACATAAAGCCGAGGTGAGAAGAGGCAATTCTTACTCCGCCTGCAATGTCCCCGATCGTCCCCGCAAGGCTTGCAATCATGACTGCAAAAAGCAATGAGATAAATATCGCAACGGGGATCATACTTAGGACGACGCAAACCAAGGTATTTGCAAAATCATTGTTGAGTTTTGATTCTACGGAACGTTTTTGCGCATATTGTTTCGTCCGCACTTTTGCAGTCGGCAGCAAGTTCCGTTCATCCATATAATCGCCCGTATCTTCGTTTGGCTCCTTCGATAAAACCGTCTTTTGTACGGTAATTTTTGAAAATGAATAAATGAGAAGAACGAGAAGAAGATATCCCTCGCAATAGATGCTGTCACACGATATCTCTTCCGACCAAAGATCATAATTCGAACCGCCCTTTTCAGTCAACATTCTCATCCAAATATCTTCACCGCCCCAAAAAAGAGTGATATAAGAGGATGAAATTTGATTCGGATGGGCTTTCATCAACTCAAAAGGATACCATTTTGATGTAAGATATGCAACCGTGCAAATTGCCCATAAAATAAGTGCAATAATCGAAAATATCTTCACAATTTTCAGGTTCCTTTGAATGCGGGCGTCTTGATACTCTCTGAACATAGTCTTTTCTCCCCAAAATAAAAAAGTGCGCCGACCGAAGCCGACGCGCTACAAAACGCAAACTCCGATCGTCGCCAAACAATCATGATGAAGCACGGAATCATCCTACCCTCGTCACTGGAATTTGCAGTCCTGCCAAATTCGGATGAAGATAGTATGAGTCATGCAAATAAAAAGCCCGTGCTCCCGCAATGGACTTTCATGATTGTTTGGCATATTTAGTATATCACAAAATGGGCGGATTTGTCAAGTTAATTTTTTTGAGAGAAAAACTTGCGAAAATCTATATATTTCAAATTCAATATATGTGCATTCCCGTCGCCAAACGATCGCTTGCACACATTATGCAAAAAGGACAACGAAAAAATTCGTTGTCCTTTTCGCTATCGAAACCACCAGTTCGGGGCCCTTTCTTTATCATGCAGGAGAATTTTATTTCATGATCTTTTTCACCGCTTCGATATCTGCATGCGGAACGCCGTACGCTTCGAGGCAATTCTGGATCTTTTCCGCAAGCGTAGCTCCTTCCGTCTCTTTTACCGTTTTCAGATAGTTGTTTTCGATGTTCGAAAGTGTCCTGAAATTATCGATCTTTCCGAAATTCGAGAAGAGATAATCGCGGTAGAGGTCCTCTTCGCTCACGCCGAGAAGGCCGTTGATGAAAAAGGCGAACATCCCCGTCCTATCCGTGCCGATATTGCAGTGGAAAATGAAGGGATAATTGCTCTCATCCGCCGCAAGGCTGAAAAACTCCTTCACAGAGTCAAGATTGTCGGTGAGATAGTTCCCCTTGTTCCATTCGAGCTCTACATTATAGTAATTTACACTCTCGCCGAGGGGGCTCGAAGTGATGCCGCCCGCTTCGAAATTGTGCTTTTCCTTCATTCTGAGGTCGATCTCCGAACGGACGCCGAGCTCATAGAGCATCGTATCGATCCCCTTTTCGGTGATCTCGATCACGGGAGTCTCCGTCTCGCTCTTGTTGAGCCTGCCGCAACGATAGATCATGCCCTGTTTGACCCTGCCGCCGTCCGCCGTTTTCCAGCCGCCGAGATCGCGCACGTTGGTAATGCCGTCCACATAGAGATTGCGGGGCGCACTGTCTTCCGTAAAAAAGACTTCCGACGGCGAAACGCTCTTCTTCCCGTCGTCACAGAACGCCGTCACCCGCCAATAATACTGCGAAGCGACGTACAGATTCGTGATATCATAGGAAGTCTGCGTAGTGGAACAGACGATCGCGTCCGAAAAGTCCTCTTGGGTCGCATACGCCAGTTCATAACGGGAGATATTCGTCCCCTCTGCCGTCGCCGACCAGCTGAGCGTCAGGGATTTGGGGCGGCTGAGCTCTTCTTTGCCCTCCGCATAATCCCCGATCGCCGTATAATCGCCCGCAAGATACTGCCGCTGTTCTTCCGTATGGAGATCTACCATCCCCTGTACGATCCCGAGCTGCCACTCGACGGAAGCCGCATCGCCTTCCCTCTCTCCGCATCCGCAAACCGAAAGAAGCATGCAGGAAGCAAGAAAAGCGGCCGTAAAAATTTTGATCATTTTTTTCATACGTTTTCCACCAAACCGAAATTTAATATCATTATATCCCGCCCATTGTGATTTGTCAATGCACACTTTTTATCTTTGTCTACCGAATATCTGCTTTCGGGCACAAAAAAACGCGCTGTTAGCGCGCGTTTTTCTCTCGTTTTTACGCTCCCCGCTCAGGAAAGGGGGACGACATTCACAGCACGGAGTTTTCCGCCGTCTTTGGGATCGGGCTCCGTGTCAAACGTGACTTTCTGCCCTTCCTTCAACGTGTGGAAGCCTTCCATCTGAATAGCGGAGAAATGCACGAAAATGTCGTCTCCGCCCTCGTCGTTGGAAATGAATCCATACCCCTTGCCGTCGTTGAACCATTTTACTGTTCCGTTCACTTTGTTACCTCCTATGATGCGCACAAAAGACTGTCTCGTACTGCGCACTGTTGCTATTATACCATCCGAAATGGTAACTGTCAATACTTATTTGAAATTTTCTTTCAATTTTTGAGATAATTTTCGAGCAATCTTGCGGCTCCCTCAGTGAAGGCGCCGAGCTCTTCGGCATTGAGCTGACGGTAGTTCATGAGCGCCATAAAGTAGATCTGTTGGGCCGCCAGCGTCTGCGCTTCCTCCGCCGCTCCCTTCAAAGCATTGACGGCGGGAGACGCCGTATTTACGACGAGCGTAAGATCCTCGGGCGACTCCCCCATCCTATAGAAGGAATTCATTTCGGACATTCTGCGCATAAATTCGGAGACGTTGACGATCGCGGGGACCTGCCCGTCCCTGAGTTTTTCCGTCTTGACGGCGACAGATTTCCCTTCAAGCGCCTTTTTGAAGATCTCTTCGATCTCCGTGTCCGCGCCGCTCTCCTCTTTGAGCGCCCCCGCGACGTCCGCGTCGATCCGCAAAAAGCGGACGCGCTTGGGATTTTTATACTCGATATAACTGATGAAATGCGGGTCGATGTAGGTATCGCACACGATCGCGTCGAGCCCCGCGGCCTTGAACATCTTGATATACTGCGCCTGCTTGCCGGGATCGGAAACGTAATATGCCGCCTGCGGCTCCTTGCCCTCTTTGGCGTCCTCGTCGCTCACCTCTTCGCCGAAAAAGCTCTCGAGCGGCCTGAACTCCCCGCCGAGATTTTTATAAATGATGATATCCTTGACTTTTTTGTAGAATTCGTCGTCCTTGATACAGCCGAATTTGACAAATGTGGAGATATCTTCCCAGCAGTTTTCATACTTTTCACGGTCGTTTCTGTAAAGTTCCGTGAGCTTGTCCGCGACTTTCTTTGTGATGTGCGCCGCGATCTTCTGCACCTGCCTGTCATTTTGCAGGAAGGAACGCGAAACGTTGAGCGGGATATCGGGGCAGTCGATCACGCCGTTCAGGAGCATGAGGAACTCGGGGATCACTTCCTTGATGTTATCGGCGATGTACACTTGGTTGCAATACAGTTTTACATGGCCGCGCT
>CANRIY010000025.1 GCA_947630775.1 uncultured Clostridia bacterium
CTCGCTGCCCCTCTTAGGGGAAGTGGCGAACAAAGTGAGCCAAAGGGGTTTCAAAAACCCCTCAGTCGCGCAAGGGCAGCGCGATTGAGAATCATTGCCCACCCCCCTACCCCCCTCCTCGGGAGGGGGCGGCTCGAGGGGGAGCCAAGGGTAGCGCGCCAGCTCCCCTATGAGGGGAGGCCTTGAGGCCGCCCTTCGTTCTGAATTACTTGTCTTAGGCGGAATTCACTTCCGCCGTGTACGACCCAATTTGTCGAACCCCTTCGACTTAATGTCCTGTGAAACAGAAAGGTAGCGGCCGAATCGCTTTTACAAGGCATACGCACTAACCCCTCGCTCGTATTTATTTTTGAGCACGCGCTCCAAGGCGCGGACGAAAAAAGAAATCGAGCGAAACCTTCCCAATCCCTGCGCGTGGCGGGGTCTCCCCGCCTAAGCGCACTCAATTTGGTACCCTACGGGAACCTTAATGTCGTGTGAAACAGAAAAGGGACGGCCGAATTGTAATTACAAGGCAGAAGTCTTAACCCCTCGCTCGTATTTATTTTGAAAGTCCGCCCTACTCGGGCGGACTTCAAAAACAAATCGAGCGAAATCTTACTCTCTGAAAAATTCTTCATATACCGCGCGGACGGTGCGCTCGTAGTTGCAGTTGTCCACACCGACGATGATGTTGAGCTCGGAGGAGCCCTGATCGATCATGCGCACGTTGACCCCCGCGTTCGCGATCGCGGAAAAGAGGCGCGCCGAAGTACCGACGCTCTTCGCCATGCCGTGCCCCACCACCGCGATGAGCGCGATATCCGTCATGATATTCATTCTGTCGGGCGAGACCGCGCGCGCGATATCCTCGCCGAGCGATTCGAGAACGCCGCCCGAGACCTGTTCGCTGTCGATGACGAGGGACATCGTATCGATCCCCGAGGGCAGGTGTTCGAAGGAGATGCTGTGCTTGACGAGCGCTTCCATCACGCGGTACGTAAAGCCGATCTCCGTATTCATGAGCGATTTTTCGATATGGATGACCGTAAAATTCTTCTTCCCTGCGATCCCCGTGACGGTGCGCATGGTCTTTGCGCCCGCAAGATAGGCGGCGGTGGGCAAGATGCGCGTTCCCTCGTCCCCGGGGCGGAAGGTATTTTTGATGTGGATGGGGATATCCGCCTCGCGCACGGGAAAAATGGACTCGCTGTGCAATACGCGTGCGCCCATATAACTGAGCTCACGGAGTTCCTTATAGCTGAGTTCTCTGATCCCGCAGGGGCTCGGCACGATCGAGGGGTCGCAGGCGAGAAACCCGCTCACGTCCGTCCAGTTTTCATACTCGTCCGCGCCGACCGCCCGTGCGACGATCGCGCCCGAGACGTCGCTTCCCCCGCGCGAAAAGGTCTTGACCCGCCCGTTTGCGTCCTCACCGTAAAAGCCCGCGATCACCGCGCGGCGCTTGTCTTTGAGTGCTTCTTTCAGGAGCTGAAAGGTCTTTCTGCCCACCTTGCCGTCCGCACCGAACTTCACGACGTCGCGGGCGTCCACAAAGGGAATCCCCAAAAGCTCCGCCATGAGCTTCCCCGTGATAAATTCGCCGCGGGAGAGCGTAAAATCCGTGCTCCGCTCCCGTTCGATCTCCTTTGCCGCCGCAAGGAGCAGGGCGCCGACGTCGAAAGAGAGCCCGAGTTCTTCCGCGATGCTTTGAAAGCGCGCCATGACCTTCCGGTAGGACTCCCCGACACAGCCGCTCTCCGCGACTTCGCGCTGCGTCTCATACAGAAGATCGGTGATCTTGGTATCCCCGCCGAACCGCTTGCCCGGCGCGGAGACGACGATGTAGCGCCTCGAAGGGTCGGCGTCGATGATGTCGGCAACGCGGCGCATGTTGATCCCGTCCGACATGGACGTGCCGCCGAATTTGCAGACCTTAATCATAGCTTATTTCCCTTCCCTCGAGGCAATACCGCCCTTCCTCCTCTCCGCCGAGGCAGAACGTCTCTTCCGCGAGCCCGCCTTTGAGCGCGGGGAAAAGGTCGTCCCTATCCATATTCATGCGGATGCGGACGGTATTCGCCCCCTTTGCTTCGCGGAATTCCTTCTCGCCGTGCAAAAAGAGGAGTTTTCCGCCCTTTTCCCCGATATATTCGCGGACCGCCGCATCGACCTCCGCGGCGCACTTGTGCGCGGAAGGGGAGACGTTCAGAATATCCCCGTCCCGCTTGCACTTCACACGGCGGGAAAAGAAGGCGCAAAAGTCCTCCGCGTCCACGCCCGCCGCCGCCCTGTGGACGGGTTCGAAGGGGACGGCTTCGTCGCAGAGATTCCAGAGCTCCGCGAGCAAAAAACGTGCGGGATGCGCCTTTAATTCCTTCCTCTTCAGGGAGGGTTTGAGGGCTTCCCAGTGCATCTTCGCCGCGGCGATCTCGTCATGGCCGTCCGCAACGGCAAACGCGGGCTCCCCGCGGGGCGCGATCTCATCTGCGATGACGTAAGCATCCTCTTCGGGAAGAAAATATCCCTTGATCCTGCCTCCCTTTTCCATGAGGCGGAAATCGTAGACCTTCTCGAAGTCCTCTCCGAGAAGCCAGCGGACGGCCTTATTCTTTTTATCGTGATAATAGAGCGCGACATGCGGGAATTCGAGGATCGCTTCCTTCCGGAGGGCGGCGAGCTCCTTTGCGTGCTCCGTGGGGGGCGCCGTCGCGCGGATGGCCGCAGGCTGAGAGGGATCGAAAGAATATTGTTCGAGGTCGACCGCGGCAAGGATCCCGCAGCGCGTCCCCGTTTTTCTCTCGCGCTTGACGAAAAGAAACCCCAGCCCGAGCCGCTCAAGCTGTTCTTCTTCGAGCGCGTCATACATCGCCCCGCGGATCTCTTCGCCTGTCTTGCCCTCTCCGCCGAGAAAATCAAGACAGGAAGGCGCGTTGCCGACGGTTTTTGCAACGCGCTCCCAAAACTCCTGATCGGAAATGTGACTGTCGGCGGAAGGGACCGCCCACGTTTCAAACCCGCCGCGCGGCAAAAACAGGCGCGGCACTCTCAGACATCTCATACGGCGTTGATGATGACGACGCAGACCGCGGCGAGCACGATCGCAAGCAATTTCAGGGGAATATGGCTGATAAAGACATTCTTCAAAAATTCCGCAAATTTCATGATTTCTTACCCTCCGCGTTGAATTCTTTCCAGTAGTACTCTTTGAGGAAGCGCTTGAGCCCGACGGAATCGACATACCGCGTGATCTCCCCGCGCTTCACATAGGAGACGATGCCCGTCTCTTCGGAGACGATGATGGCGGCGACATCCGCGACTTCCGTGACGCCGATCCCCGCGCGGTGGCGGGTGCCGTAGTCCTTGGGGAAATCCTTTTGCGTCAGGGGAAGGAAGCACCCCGCCGCCTGTATTTTATCGCCGTAGATGATCATCGCGCCGTCGTGCAGGGGCGCCTTGGGGATAAAGATCCCCTCGATGAGCTGGCTCGAAATGCTCGCATTCAGAAGGACGCCGCTCTCGATGATATCCTTGGGAAGGTTTCCGTTGGAGAGCACGATGAGTGCACCCGTATTGCTCTTGGAAAGGTTCTGCACCGCTTTCCCGATGCCCGTGACGTATTCGTCCGCGCGCTGGCTCGCCACCGTCTGCTTGACGGGAGAGGCGGAAGTGCGGTGCTGTGCGCTCTTGCCCGCGTTCCAGATCCCGCGCTTGATCTCCACCGTGAACAGGATGAGGAAGAAGAGCGACAAAATCAGGACGAAGAGGAAGAACCAGAGAACATCTGTCTTCAAAGAGAACAGCGTGACCGCCCCCATGCAGAGCATGAGGAAGATATAGACGAAGATGAAGCGCTTCGCATTGTTTTCGTACAGCGTGCGGATCACAAAGTAGATGACAAAGAAAAACAGGATGAGTTCGATGACCGTGATCCACTGAAAATCCAGTGCGACGGACTTGATCGAACTCCATATCTCTTGAATGGACCTCATGCGTCCCCTCCCTTGCCGAAAGAGTCTTTCTCCATTATTATAGCGGATTTTGTCAGAAAAAGCAAAGTGTTTTGCTTTTATTTTGCCCTATCCGCAAAATATTTTCGCGATTGCCGTAAAAAGCGCCCCCGATTGGGAGTACCCCCCGCTCCGCGCGCCCGCCGAGAGCGCATAGAGCGCCTCGTAGAGCTCCCGCACCCGCTCCTTCCCGAGCCGCGCCGCCGCCTCGCGGTTTTTCTGCACCGCATACGGCTTGACGGAGAGCGTTTTCGCGATCTCCGCGTCGCTCCCGCGCATGGAAGAGATCTCGTACAGGGTACGGTAGTGCCCCGTGAGCGCGGCGAGGACGGAGTATTCGTCGAAGCCCTTCTCCATGAGATCGTGCAGAATTTCGCAGAACGCATTCCCGTTTTTACGGGAAGCCGCCTGCGTGAGCTCGTAGATCTTGTATTCGGTATCCTTTGCGATCTGCTCCTCGACGATCTTTCTCGTCACCCTTCCCCCCTCTCCGAGAAGAAGGGCGAGCTTTTCGGTCTCGCGGGACATGCGCGCCGCGTCGCTGTTGCAATACCGCACCATGAGGGAGAGCGCTTCCCCGTCCGCGGAGAGCCCCTTCCGCCGCATGAGCCCGAAGAGCCACCGCGCAAGCGTCTCCTCGCTCTCGCGCGAACAGTCCACATGGACGATCCCCTTTTTGCGCTTGAGATCGGCGCTCCCCGCCTTCTTGCCGCCGTTGACGATCACGAGCACGGTACTCGGACATGGGTCATCCAAATACGGTCTGAGGAGCTCCGCTTCCCGTTCGGTGGGATAGAATTCACACACGCGCACGAGCCGCTTTTCATCCAGAAAGGGAAGGGTGTTGAGGTCGGCAATGAAGGAAGAGAGCCTGTCCCCCTTCAGCGTTTCGCCCTCGTAGCGGAGATCGTTGAGGGTGGGCTGGGAAATTGCGCACGCCTCGCGGATGCTTTTGAGCGCATGATCGCGGAAATATGCCTCTTCCCCCTCGATGAGATAGACGGGAGAAAGCCCCTCCGCAAGACTCTTTGCAAGCTGAACAAATTTCATAGTGCGACCATTATATCATAATTCAGATAATATTTCAAGGCTCCGTCCCCGATTTTCAGAGACAGATCGGCGCCGATCTCCTCTTCCCCGCCGAAATTCAGATCCGCCGCAAAGCCGCGCGCGAAGAGGGTCATGCGGCAGTCGGACTCGTAGCGGAAAGTGAGCTCGCCGACCGAAAAGCTCTCCCCGAAGAAGACGGGGATCCCGTTCAGGCCCGTCGCGGTCTCGTTTTTGAGATAAATACATTCCGCGCCCGTGAAAGCGGCGACGTTGACCGCGGAGAGGGCGTCCGCGGACAGAATGACGGCGGCGTCCACATGCGCCGTGCGGCGGGCGAGGAAATCATTGCACTGCGAAAGGGAGATCTCCCCGCCGAGCACGAGAACGGTCTCCTGCGGCGTCTCGACGAGAATCATCGCGCCGTCCCCGCCGAGCACTCCGTCGATCACGACGCCCCCGAACACGCTGTTCTGCACAAATACGGAGAGCGAAAAGAGCAAAACGCAGGCACAGGCGAGGATGCCACGCGCGCTTTTTGCAAGGCGGAAGCGCTCGCTTAAGAAAATCGCCGAAGTGAGCCACACCACGCCGCCCGCGCCCAGCGCGAATCCCGTGAGCACATAGCCGAAATCCACAAATGCGAACAAAAAGAGCAGGGCGGAGAACAGTCCCTTGGGAAAGATCAGAAAGAAGGCGGCGGCGGGCGGGATGACGAGGGAGCAGAGGGCGCAGACGAGAAGGGTCAGAAACGCCGCGGGGAGCAGCGGCACGAGGACGAGATTAAGGAGAAGTCCCCATACCGAAAAGTATCCGAACGCATCGAGCAAAATCGGGAAGGTGAAGAGCTGGACTGAAAGGCTCGCGGAGAGATATTGTGCGAGAAAGCGCGGCACGCGGAGCTTTTTCAAGAGGCGGGAGAGGCTTCCCGAAAAGAGCGCCAGCCCGATACACGCCCCGAAGGAGAGGCGGAACCCCACCGAGAGCCACTGCGCGGGCAGAAGGACGAGCACGGCCGTCCCCGCAAACGCCGTTGAGGACAGAAGGTCGTTCTTTCTGCCGAGGAAGGCGTTCACGCTCAGCGCGGCGCACATGAGGAGAGCGCGGACGGAGGAGACCGAAAACCCGCAGAGCGCGCAATAGGCGAGCGAAACCGAGAGGGCGGGCAGAAAGGCATATTTTTTCATGGGACGGCATAAGAGCAGAACGGCGCCGTAGAGAATGCCGATATGCAGCCCCGAAACGGCAAAGATATGCGCGATCCCGCCCGCGCGCACCGCCGTCATGAACCCCTCGTCCACCATGCGGGCGTTGCCCGTGAGGAGCGCATAGGAGATATCCGCTTCCTCTCCGCCCATGTCCGTGCGGAGCATGTCGAAGAGCCGCCTGTTCAAGGCGAGGAAGGGATGAAAGTCACGCTCTTTTTGCGTAAATTCCGCCGCCGTCGCACCGTAGCGGAGATCGTTGACGAAAAAGTAGGAATCATCCGACCCGTTCGGAAGAGGATTCCGCCTGACATTTGCGGAAAAAGCGATCCTGTCCCCCGGGCGGATCTGTTCGGACGAGACGGACGCGCTCATCTTCCCCGAAACGGCAACACCGTCGAGCGTGAGATCGTTCATCTCGACAGAAGTATACCCGTTCCCCACGCTGACCGAGACGACCGTCCCCTCCACCCCGTATTCTCCCGCGGGCATGCCCGAAAGATACCGCTCGGTGTAAAGATGCATTCCGCCCGCGCCCAGCCCCGCGAAGAGGAGAATGGCGGAGAGCGCAAAAAGAATGCGCTTCTTCGAGAAGGGCATGCAAAGAATGGGAAAGAGCAGCCCCAAAATGAGAAAATCGGAGGGCACAAGCCCCCCGAATCTGATCCTTGCATAGAAAAAGGCTCCCGCGACCGCCCCGAGGGCGCAGACGAGAAAGGGACGGAAGTTGATGCGCGGAAGGGCCGATTTCTGCGTTTCGGCAGATTTCTCCGTACCCATGTCCGCGATCCCATCTTTCCTTTCCTCGTCCATGACCTTTTCTCCGCTGGATTCTTCCGACGAAATCGCACGAATCGGCACACGCTTTCGCGGGGCAGTAAAACTCAACGCGCCGTTTTGCGATTTCCGTGATTTTCCTTATTATACACAAAATACTTGAACTGTGCAAGCGGAATGCGGCGGTTTCGGTAAACTTGGCGAACTCCCTCCGAAAAATGGCGTGAGCCCTTGCGTAAAACGGTAAAATATGGTATAATGCCAAAGAAAATAAAGCATAACAGAAAGGTTGATCTTATGGGTGCGAAAAAAGCAAAATACGATGTCTCCCTGACCCCGCAGTTTCCCGCGTTCGCGGGATATGCGGACTATTATTTCTCTACGCCCGCCTCTCTCATCATCCGCAACGACGGGGCGGAAAATCTGCTCCTCGACGTCAAGATCGAAAGCGGGGAAGGTCTCTTTGCCGCCTTCGAAAAGGAAGTCGAGATCCCCTTCGAGAGCACGGTGGAGCTTCCCGCCGCGATCCTCTCCCCCCTCTATCTTTCCGAGTGCGACAAGCTCACCCCCTGCACGGGAAGCGCCTCGCTCTTTGTCGGGGGCAAGGAGATCGCAAGCGCGCAGTTCCCCATCACCGCGCTCCCCTTTGACTGGTGGGAAGGGCTTTCGGGGAATGCCGAGCGGCTCGCGGCATACGTCCGCCCCGCCATGCCCGAAAGCGCCGTGCTCCTCTCCGATGCGGGCAACCGCCTCAAAGTTTGGGGGAGCGACCGCCTGAACGGCTATGACAACGCCGACAAGAACGCCGTGCGCAGTCTCTTTGCCGCCGTCTTTGCCGTCATCAAGGGGAAACTCTTCCAAAACACGGGGGAGATCGACTGCACAAAACCCCTCTCCTGCATGCACGAGGGGCTCTTGAAGGAGCGCCGCGCGAGCGCGCTCGAACTTGCGGTCCTCGCCTGCTCCTGTCTCGAAGCGGCGGGGCTCAATCCCGTGCTCGCCGTGGGGAAGACGGACGCGGGCGTGGGCGTTTGGCTCCACAAGACCTGCTTTCTTGACAGCGTGACCGACGACAGGGAGACCGTCTCGAAATACCTCTCGGACGGCGTCAACAATCTCGCCTTCTTCGACGCGGAAGATCTTTTTTCGGATAAAAAAGGCGCCTATGTCATCTCCGAGGCGCATTTCAGGACCAAACTTTCCAAGGGAAGATACGAGGCGTTCGTCGATATCCGCCGCTGCCGCATGGGGGGCGTGAAGAGCTGTCCCATGCGCGGCAAGGGCATTGCGGGGTATGAGATCTACAAGGAAGAGGACACGGGAGACAGCGCCCCCGCGCCCCTTCCCGCCTACCGCAAGCTCTCCCTCGACGGCAAACAGCCGAGAAACCGCAGGTGGGAGCGGCGGCTCCTCGATCTCACGGGCAAAAACGCCCTTCTCAATTTTACGGGCAAAAACGCGCTGCACATCGTGAGCAGCGGCACGGACGAGACCGTTCTCGCCCTCGAAAAGGATCTGCGGCTCAAGGGCGGCGACGAGACCGCGCCCCCCTTCGGCGCCGTGACGGAGGGGCAGAAGCGGGAACTCATCCGCCTCGAACAGGAAAAGGGCGTCTTCCGCGTCTACGAACCGCAGGAGAAGACGGCGGAGACCGCAGACAGGCTCTTCCGCAAAAACCGCGAGGCGAGCGAGGAGACGGGCGCACGGATCTTATATCTTGCGATCGGATTCTTGTGCTATATCAGGGAAAATGAAGAGCGGTACGCCCCCCTCGTGCTCGCCCCCGTCGGGCTGAAAAAGGCGCGCGGGACGGATGATTTTTCAATCATCGATGGGAAGGAGTACTTCGTCAACGCGACCCTTCTCGAACTCCTCAAACAGGAATATAACATCGATATCCGCGGGCTGGGCGGGAGCCTCCGCCCGAGCGAGGTGCTTTCGGCCGTCCGCGCGGAGACCGCCCGCATGAAGGGCTGGAAGGTCGTCGAGGACGTCTATCTCGCCGCGCTCTCCTTCGAACGCTTCCTTCTCTGGAACGATCTGCGCTGCTCCGCCGAAGAATTTAGCTCGAATCCCCTCTTTTCCGCGTTAGTGGAAGGGAAATACGAGGGGAAAGGCGCAAATGCGCCCGAAGAGGATGCGGCGGGGTATGCCGATCTCTTCATCCCGCTCCCCTCCGACAGCTCGCAGTTCTCCGCGATCTCCCTCTCGGACGCGGGTGAAAGTTTCGTGCTCCACGGCCCGCCCGGCACGGGCAAGAGCCAGACCATTGCGAATATCATCGCCAACGCCGTCGCCAAGGGCAGGCGGGTGCTCTTCGTCGCGGAAAAGAAAGCCGCGCTCGACGTCGTGAAAAAACGTCTCGACGGCGTGGGGATCGGCGAGTTCTGCCTCGAACTTCACGGGGTCAAGGCGGATAAGGCGGAGGCGCTCAGGAGCATCGAACGGACGCTCTCCCTCACGGGCGGCGAGGACACGGGGTACGCCGCGGGGGCTTCCGAGACCGAAAAACTGCGCCGCGAACTGCTCGCCCCCATGCATGCCCTGCACAAAAAGCGTCGGCTGGGGCTCTCCGTCTACCGCGCGATCGTGGGCTATCTCGAAAATAAAAACGCCCCCGATATCGTCGATATCGAGAGTTCCTTCTACGATTCTCTCACCGAGCAAAAGCTCATCGATTATAAGAACATGATCCTCTCCGCCGCCGCTGCCGCAAAGGAGTGCGGGGGCGTCTCGAGCTCGCCCTTCGAAAACGTCAACCTCACTTCCTATTCCCAGACGCTCAGGGACAAAGTGTTCTGCGCGTCCGAGGTCGTGATCGCGGAGAGCCGCCATCTGAAGGCATTTTTGTCCCTCTTCCTCGAATTTTACCGCCAACGGGTCTCGGCGCTCACGGAGCGCAAAATCAAGGGGCTTGCGGCTCTCGCAAAGGACCTCCTTGCGGGCAGATACGATAAATATTTCACGGCGGACGCGGAGAGCTTCTCCCGCTTTTACAGCGCAAACAGGCGGCTCGACGGGTGCCTTGCCTATTACTTCAAATATTTCAGGACGCTTGTGGAGCCCGACGACAGGGCGGAGCTTGCCGCCGTCAGGGACGGGGGAGACTGGAAACTGTATAAAAGCGCGAAGAGCACGCTCAAAAAGCTGGGCCGCGTCGCCCTTGCCCCCATTGCGGAAGAGGACGTCCCCAAATTCCTTATCACGCTTGCGGACATCGCGGACGCTTCCGACAAGGTCGCCGGATGCGAGCTCTCCAAAAACTTCTGCGACCGCGCGGGACGGATCAATTACAAGCGGCGGGCGGAATATCTCGACGAACTCTATAAGCTGCATGAGAGCGCTTCCTCCCTCTTCCTCGACTACAACGCGGAGGCCTTCAACAGCATGTGCTGCCGCGCGGCGAGCGGGTATACCGCGCCCGTGCTCGAGGGATACGTCAAGGCGGCGGACTCCTTCTTTGCCGCCCTCGACCGCTTCCTCTCCGTGACCAATGCGGACAGGCAGAAAAACCGCGACGAGGATCTTCCCGACTTTTACGCGCAGAAGGCGGGCGCGCTCATCGACAATATCGATATGCTCTCCAACTGGTGCATGTACCGTGCGACCGCGGAGACGCTGAAAAAGAGCGGGCTCAACTTCCTTGCCGAAGCGCTCGAGAGCGGACGGCTCAAAGTGGAAAACCTGCTCGCAGGATTCGAAAAGAACGTCTATAAAAATTTCCTCGAGACGACCATTCCCTCGGACGACGCGCTCTCCCGCATGACGGCGGGGACGCTCGAGGATACCGCCGAAAAGTTCCGCATCGCGCAGGAAAATTTCAACAGGCTCACCCGCATCCACCTGCGCGAGATCCTCATCTCCCGCCTTGCGGACGAAGAGCTCGGCTCCGAAAAGTCCGCTTTCTACCGCCTCTCCAAGGGAAATCTGCGGGGAAGTTCTCTCCGCGCCCTCTTCGAGGAGATCCCTGCTCTTCTCGGCGTCGCCGCGCCGTGTATGCTGATGAGCCCCATCACCGTGGCGCAATATCTGCGGCCGCGGGCGAATCTCTTCGATCTCGTCGTATTCGACGAGGCTTCCCAGATGAGCACGGCGGAAGCGGCGGGCTCCATCGCGAGGGGGAAGGCGGCGATCGTCGTCGGCGACCCCAAACAGCTCCCCCCCACCTCCTTCTTCCGCGCCGACGCGACGGACGAGGACGAGATCGAGGACGAAGATCTCGAAAGCGTGCTCGACGACTGCCTCGCGCTGGGACTTCCCGAACGGCATCTTCTGTGGCATTACCGCAGCAAACACGAAAGCCTCATCGCCTTTTCCAACAGCATGTATTACGGGAACAGGCTGTGCACCTTCCCCTCGCCCGACGCGCTCGAACAGAAGGTCAGGCTCATCGAGACGGACGGCGTATACGACAGGGGCGGCACGAAGCGCAACAAAAAAGAGGCGGAAGAACTCGTAAAAGAGGTCGTGCGGCGGCTCAAAGATCCCCTTCTCTCCCGTTCGAGCATGGGCATCGTCACCTTCTCTTCCGCCCAGCAGGAGGAGCTTGAAAAAATCCTCTCCAAGGCGATCACCGCCAATAAGCTCGAAGAAGCCGCCTATGAGCGGGAAGAGCCCCTCTTCATCAAGAATCTCGAGAACGTGCAGGGCGACGAGCGGGACGTCATTCTCTTCTCCGTCTGCTACGGTCCCGACCAGACGGGAAAACTTTCCCTCAACTTCGGTCCGCTCAACCAGTCGGGCGGCTGGAGGCGGCTGAACGTCGCCGTCTCGCGTGCGAGGGAAGAGATGCTCGTGTTCTCCTCGATGACTGCCGCCATGATCGACCCCCGCAAGACATCCTCGCTGGGCGTTGCGAATCTCAAGGCCTTCCTCGAATTTGCCGAAAAGGGCAGAACGACGCTCGCCGTCAAATCGAGCGACGTGCGCGTGGGCACAGGGATCGGGAAATTCATCGCAAGGGAGATCGAAGCGCTCGGCTACGAGTGCCGCGTGGAGGTCGGCGCGTCCGACTTCAAGATCGACGTCGCCGTCATCGATCCCAAGGACAAAAACAGGTTCATCCTCGGCATTCTCTGCGACGGAAACGACCGATTCTCGGTGAAAGACAGGACGATCCTCCAGCCGCAGATCTTAAAGCGCGGGAACTGGAACATCCTCCGCATGAACAGCGTGAGTTATTTCAACAACCCCAAGCGGGAGATCAAGCGCGTCAAAGAGATGCTCGACCGTCTCACGGGCGCGCCCAGACGGGCGGGCGCATGGCTCGCAAAGGTCAAAAAACCCTATAAATATGTGAAAACGTCGGCCGCGGAGACGCTCTCCTTCCTGACGGACGGCAACGACGCGGAGATCTCGGCAAGGCTTGTTGAGATCGTGTCCGCGGAAGAGCCGATCTCCCGCGCCTTCCTCAAAAAGAGGCTCCTTGCGAGCTTCGGCATCGAAAAGAGCAGTGCAAGGGCGGAGAGCAAGCTCGATGCGCTCATCGACGGCTGTAAGTTCAAAAAAGAGCGTGCCGCGGGCGTGGAATACCTCTTCCGGTCCCCCCGTGCGGCCGCGCTCGGAAAGGTCCGCACCGAGGACGAGAGCCGTCTCCGCCGTGCCCCCGAGGACTTTACGGTCTATGAGATCGCCTCGCTCGTGAAGGCGGCGCTCGAGGAGAGGATCTCGCTCTATCTCAGTGAGATCAACGAGATCGTCGGGCAGGTCTTCAAAGTCCGTATGACCGAGCGCATGGCAGCCTTTGTCCGCGATTGCATCCTGTGGGGCGAATCGCAGGGGCTGTTCGTCTGCTCCGTCTCCGACCGCGTCACCCTGAGCTGATTTCTCCTGCTATCGCACGCCCCTTGGCTCCCCTCTTAGGGTCCTTCCTTAGGGATGGCGGGAAAAGGCGACCGTTCTATTCTTGGAGCCTTTTCCGCCTGAGCTGTCGAACGTTAGCGAGACAGAGGGGTTTCTCAAAAACCTCTTGACAGCGGCGCATAATTATGCTATAATCATGTCACAATAACATACAATGCTATGGAGGTACAAGATGCCGCAGATCATTCCGATTCGGGATTTAAGGGATACGACAAAAATTTCCGAGATGTGCAATGCGACGAACGAGCCGATCTTCGTCACGAAGAACGGCTACGGCGATATGGTCGTCATGAGTATGGCCGCCTATGAGGAGCGGCTTGCGCAAGCCGAAATGTACGCTAAAATCATGGAAGGCAAGGCGCAGGCCGACCGCGGAGAACTGATCGACGGTCCCGCCGCGCTTGCGAAATTGAGGGCGAAATATGGCAAGGGAATATAGTTGTCGGTTGACGCCGCTTGCCGAGCAGGACATTGACTCGGTGCTTGCCTACATATCGGAAACGCTCTGTAACGGAAAAGCCGCGATCGACCTGTTGGACAAGATAGCACACGCGATCGAAACGATTTGCGAGTTTCCTTATTCGGCTGCCGACTGCAAACTGTTCCTCGTGACGGACGAAAATATCCGCCATATCCCCGTAGAAAATTATGTTTTGATCTACGAGATAAAAGAGGACGAGAAGAGCGTCAATATTCTGCGTTTCCGCTATACGCGCATGGATCTTAGCAAATTCAAGCCGTGAACCTGTCCATATGTCTCTTTTTCAAAATGAGCCTCCCCCCCAAAAAAGGGGGGAGGCCTTCTTCTTGCCTCTGCGTGAATCCTTAAACCGTTCTCTTCATACAAATCAAATGTTCTATCTGCGAATGCGGTACGTCGGGAAGGACGCGGGAAAGATGCGCGACGATCTTTTCAAGAGATTTTTCAGGCGCTTGCCTGTATGCGGAAGATACCCTTTCATAACCGAACAGGTTTTCGGGCATGCTGTATTTCGCGACGCCCCAGCCGTAGGGCTTTCCGAATTTGTCCTGCAGATAGACAAAATCGGCGACGCAAAGATAGGTCTGCATCTGCAGGCGGGTGAGGATGGTCTCGGATCCCGTATTGCCGCCCTTGCGATAGTTGCAGAGCATTTTCAGATCCTTTGAGAGAAGCTCCCCGTGCTCCGCGACCGTTTCATAGATATATTGATCTTTACGCGGCGCAAGGCCCTCGTCACAGCGGGAATCGAAGTCATACCCGTCACGGCGGTAGTTCGCAAAATCGGGGGCCCACTCTGCGCTCACAAACCCCGCCTTGCCGTTGAAAAATTTCCCGTACAGACACTTTCCCTTTCTTATCACGGGCCCTTTCCATTCCCACGGCCCGTCGACGCCGTCCGCGAACCACAGCTCAGGCGGACAGCATTCCTCAATGGAAAAGCCTCTTATGTCATTTGCGAAAAAGGGAAGAAACCCCACCTCTTGCACGAGGCGGACGATGTCCTCCGCGCTTTTGAGCTCGTAAAATCTCATAAAATTTCCTCCTGTAAGCACAAAAATCCGCCCTCGGGCGGATCTTTTCAGATAAACGCGTTTTCGAAATATTCGATCTCTCCCTCGTAGACCGAGGAGACGTCGTAGCGGATGGGCACTTCCTCCCGCACCATGGCGCAGTAAAATTTCGCCATCATGCGGTACCGCCGCTGTTTTTCGCGGTCGACCGCCTCGGTCGGGAGCCCGAACGCGTCGCTCTCCCGCGCCTTGACTTCAACGAGGCAGATATAGCCGTCGGGGCTCTTCGCCACGATGTCCGCTTCCCCGTAAGGCGTCTTGAAATTGCGTTTCAAGATCTTATATTTGTGTTTTTTTAAGTATTTGCAGGTGAGATCCTCACCTTCCCGTCCCAGAATTTTTTTATGAAGGTCCTGCGGTGAATTCTGCATATTCCAACCTCCCTGATCGCCTGAATGTGCTGCGGCGTGCCGTAGCCCGCGTTGTGCTCGAACCCGTATTCGGGAAATTCCTCGGCATACCTTGCCATGAGCGCGTCACGGTACACTTTTGCGACGATACTCGCCGCGCCGATGGAATACACGAGGGCGTCCCCTTTGACGACGCTCTTCTGCGGGCAGGTAATGTCGAGGGTCATGTTGCCGTCCGTCAGCACAAAATCGGGCGGAAGCGAGAGCGCCTCGACGGCGCGCTTCATGCCGAGCCGCGTCGCCTGCAAAATATTGATCGCGTCGATCGTGCCCTCATCCACTTCGATCACCGAAAAGGCGCGGGCGGCGTCCTTGATCTGTTCGGAAAGCATCTCCCGTTTTTTGGCGGAGAGCGCCTTGCTGTCGTCCACGCCCAAAATGCGCTTCTCTTCCTCGAGGGGCAGGATCACGGCGGCGCAGACGACGGGCCCCGCGAGCGGACCGCGTCCCACCTCGTCGACCCCCGCAACGGCGGCATAACCCCGCGAAAAGTATTCTCTTTCGTAAGTCAATTCGTCCATAATTCAAATCAAACCCGCGTCTTTGAGGTCGTCGACGCGATCGAGCGCCGTTCTTCCGAGCCTGCCCTTGCGGAAATCGTCGAGGACCGTCCGCTCGCCACGCACGTAGTCGGGTTCGCCGCCGCGCAAGAGGAAACCCATGCGTTTACAGACAGCTTCGAGCATCTCAAGGGGCGTTCCCCCCTCGATCCCATACCGCTCTTTGAGCCCTGCGGGGAAGCGCTCCGCAAGCTCTTCGAGAAGGGCAAGGGCGATCTCGTCGATCTCCAAAATGTCGTCGTTGATGCTCCCCACATAGGCGAGCCGCCGCGCCAAAGTTTGGTTTTCGCAGGAAGGGGGCATCGTCCCGGGGGTGTCCATGAGCTCAAAGGCGCCACATTTGACCCACTGTTTCGCCCGCGTCACGCCCGCTTTGTCCCCCGTCACGGCCTTTCTCCCGCCCGCCAAGAGGTTGATGAGCGTGCTCTTCCCCGTATTCGGAACGCCCGCGACGAGAAAGCGCAGGGGGCGGACGACCCCCTTTTCGCGGTTGCGGGAGATCCGCGCGGCGGCGAGTTCTTCCATCGCATGGGTGAGAGGGCGGACGGACCGCTTGTCCCCCGCGTTCACGGCGATCGCGCGCTTCCCGCTCTCCGTGAGGGCATTCAGATATGCGTCCGCAAGGGCGAGATCCGCCTTGTTGAGAACGTAAAGGACGGGTTTTCCGCATACCATGTCCGTAAGCCTCCTGTTGAAAGAGGCCGCGGGACAGCGTGCGTCAAGGACGAATACGACCGCGTCGCAAAGCGTTAAATTGTCCGCCATCATGCGCATGGCCTTTGCCATGTGCCCGGGGTACCATTGGATCACTTTCATAATCGATGTTTGTTTCGATGAATTTCTTTTTTCGTCTGCACCTTGGGGCGCATGCTCAAAAATAAATTCAACGAGGGGTTAATTCTTTTGCCCTGTAATGCGATTCGGCCGCCAACGTTCTGTTTTACACGACATTAAGGTTCCCGTAGGGTACCAAATAGGGTGCGCTTAGGCAGGGAGACCCTGCCACGCGCAGTAATTTGGAACGACACCCCCTCAGTCGCGCAAGGGCGGCGCGACAG
>CANRIY010000026.1 GCA_947630775.1 uncultured Clostridia bacterium
TCGAAGGGTCCGTCGGCGGGAAGCACGTTGGCCCCCGCGCCGAGGAGGCAGTACGGGATCTTTTCGCGGGAGAGAAAGGCGAGCAGGGCGCACGCCTCTTCGCGGTCGGAGGGATAGGCCGCAACCGACGCCGTCCCCCCGCAGCCGATCGTCGTCCTTCTTGCAAGGGAGACGTTTTCCTCGGTCTTCAGCCAAGGGAACTTTTCGTTTAAGAGCGCAGAAACGCCCAAATTAAAACCATGGATCATTTTACCATATTTCTCCGTTTTTTTCAATGGGATTTCAGATATTTCTCGATTTTTTTCAAATCTTCTCCCGCACGGGCGAGATCGGAGACTTCGGACAGCGCCGCAGAGGAAGCAAATACGCTCACCGTCCGAGCAGGTTCTTTCGGCGCTTCCATCCCGATCCCCGAAAGAAGCTCCTGCGTCCGCCCAGAGAGAAGCTCTTCGACGAGCCGCATGCAATCCTCCCGTTTTTCTTCGGAAAGAATTGCAATATATTGAAATAGGTCGTTGTATCCATCTAAATCGCGGGTATATACGCTTACGCCGCGGCTCTGAAAACGGCAAACATCCCTCTGCGTGCCCAAGAGATAGCGGTATTCCCCGTTCAAAAAACCCGTATAGGCGGCGTCTGAAGGAAGTTCCGTCCCCTTGAACCCTCCGAATACAGCGGAAAGGACGGAAAGGTTGCTCCCGCCGCAGGAGACAGCGACTTCCCCCTCTTCGCCGAACCCTTCGTCGAGGGAAAACAGCACATATTTCCCCGCGCACCACGGCACGGCAAGACAATGCCCCCCGATACTTCCTCCCGAAAAGGAATACGGCAAAGGCTTGCACTCCTCCGCAAACTCCCAAAGTCCCACGCCGAAAGAGAGCATATCGGGTTTTTTGCCTTCGGAAAGTGCCGCGCGCGCACCTTCCGCGGTATAGGAGAGCACATAATAGTAGACGCCCTCCCCTTCGATGCGGCGGGCGGCCTTTGCGAGAAAGGACGTCCGCGACCCCTTTCCCCCTTCGAACGTATCGACATTCCAGACTTCAACGATCCGTTTTTCCACGGCTTCCGACCTCGTTTCGGGGAAGAAAAGAAGGCATACGAGGATCGCGGCGATCACAAAAAACGGAATGAGTTTTAAGAGCTTCTTCATATATAATATTGTATTAACGGAACTTCGGGCACATGCAAGAAGGGACGCCGTAGCGTCCCTTCCGCGCCTCTGCCGCCACGCGTGTTTCGGCAGAGGCTCTATTTCAAAGCGTTCCCGCTGAGAATTAGATTGTGATAAAAACACGCTTTTATGCTTTCACCCCTGAGAGGGTAAATTTTAACTGCGGCGCACGAAGCTGTCGCAGCAGGTGCAATGCTCGCAGTCGCAGGTATTGCCCACATGGATCTTGTCGAGCTCGCACATCATACCGTCGCGGTTAAACCTGCAATCGGACACGCCGCAGGAGACTCCGCTGTTGATCGTATGTTCCATATTCCCCTCCTTTGTTTGCAGTATGTACGTTTTTTCGGAAATTATATTGACAAACGCACTTTTGCCGTGTACAATAAAGAAAAGGAGTTCTCATTATGAAAGTAATTCTCAAAACAGATGTAAAAGGCAGCGGAAAAGCGGGCGACGTCATAGAAGTATCTGACGGATACGCGAGGAATTTCCTCTTGAAGAAGGGGCTTGCCGAGGCGGCGACGTCCGGCGGCGTCAATGAAGTCAACCAGAGAAAGAAAGCGGAAGCATACCATAAGGCGGAAAACGAAAAGGCACTCAAAGAGCTCTCGGCAAAACTTATGGGAACGGGCGTGACTGTTCCCATCCGCGCGGGTGAAAACGGCAGAACGTTCGGCTCCGTCACGACGCAGCACATCGCGGCTGCCCTCTCCGAACTCGGTTTTGAGATCGACAAAAAGCGGATCACGCTCAAAGAGCCCATCAAAAACGTCGGCGAGTACGAGGCGGACGTCCGCTTTATGGAAGGCGTCGTATCAAAGATCAAGGTCAACGTCGTCGCACAATAAAATCAATATACAAACGGGGCGCCCGATTCGGACGCCCCGTTTGTATACTATGTCTGACATAATACTATGCTAAAATGCCTTTTTAAGGAAGTTTTCTCGTATAAAGCTCCTTGGGAGGCACTTTTTCATCTGTTTCTTCTGCAAATTTTTTGATTTCTTCCGTCCCCTTCCCGACGGGGATATTCACTCCCGCGCCGCCGACACACCCCCCGGGGCACGCCATTCCTTCCAGAAGATAACCCTCCCTCTTTCCGTATTTGGCGAGGCGAAGCATCTTTCTGCACTCGAAGAGCCCTTCCGCATGGTCGATCTTCACCTCTGCGTCGGGGTAATATTTTTTGAGGCAATTTTCGACCGCCTTTGCAACGCCTCCCGAAGCGCCGTATCCCCTTCCCGCAGCCGTTGCGCCGCGGCACTCAGTCTCCCCGCAGCTTTCGGGATCGATCCCCCGCGCTTCAAAGACCGCGGCAAGTTCTTCGAACGTGATGACGAAATCCACGTCCGAGCGGACGCTTTCGCGCATTGCCTCGAGCTTTTTCGCCGCGCACGGCCCGATAAAGACGACTTTTGCGGCGGGATGATCCTGTTTGATCATGCGGGCTGTCATCACCATCGGCGTGAGCGTCTCCGAGATCCCGTCCGCGAGCGCGGGAAATTCCCGCTCTGCGAGCATGATCCACGAGGGACAGCAGGAAGTGAGTAAAAACGGATGCTCGCCCGAGGCGACTTTTTCGGCATATTTCTTTGCCTCTGCCGTCGCGCCGAGATCCGCGCCGCTTGCGACCTCATATACTTCGCAGAAACCGAGCATTTTCAGGGCGGAAAAGAGCTTTCCGAGCGTCACATTTTCCCCGAACTGCCCGATGACAGACGGCGCGACTTCGGCAACGATCTTCTCCCCCGCCTTGATGGCGTTGATGAGCTGAAAGATCTGCGATTTATCCACGATCGCCCCGAACGGGCAATGCACCATACACTGGCCGCAGGCGACGCATTTTTCGGGATCAATATAAGCTCTTCCCAGCCTGTCGTCCGAGATCGCGCCGACGCCGCAGTTTTCCGCGCAGGGACGGATCTTATGGACGATCCCTTCATACGGGCATGCGGGCTTGCATTTCCCGCAGCGGATGCACTTTTCATCGTCGATCTCGGCATACCCGTCCTCCCGCACATGGACGGCATGGACGGGACAGGCGTGCACACAGTAGCGCGAGATGCACTTTCTGCATCTGCTCGTTACCTCATACTTATTGTCTTCGCACTTATCGCATGCGGACGGGATCACCTGCATGAGCGGCGGTTCGTAATATTTTTCGGAAATATTGCTCTTATCGAAGCCGCTCGTAAGGTGTGCGGGACTGTCCTGCGGGTTGAGGGACATTCCCACGGCGAGCCGTACGCGCTCGGAAGCGATCGCCCTTTCGCGGTAGATGCTCTCGCGGTAGCGAGGTTTTTCGGTCGGCGCAAGTTTATAGGGGATCGCCTCCAAGTCGCTTGCAACGTTTTCCGAATCGAATGCCGCCTTTGCGACTTCGACAAAGACTTTATGCCTGAGTTCCGACGATGAACTGATAAATTTGATCATACATTTCTGCCGTAGTAAGCGTTCAAATACATTTGTTTGATTTCGGACATGAGAGGATAGCGGGGATTGGCGCCCGTGCATTGGTCGTCAAAGGCGTCCTCTGTCATTTTATCGAGTTTCGAAAGGAACTCTTCCTCGGTAAATTTCCCTTCGAGTGCTTCTTTGATCGTCATGGGCTGGCCGATCTCGCGCATGAGGCAGCGGAGCTTTTGGATGAGCGCTTCGACGCATTCCTCGTCCGATCCGCCCGTGAGGCCTAAATAGCGGGCGACGTCGGCATAACGCGCCATACATTGCGGATAGGCGTACTGGGGGAAGGTCCCGAGTTTTGCGGGCGCCTCGGAGCTGTTGAAGCGGATCACCTCTTCGAGCATGAGCGCATTTGCCATGCCGTGCGCGATGTGGAAATAGGACCCGAGCTTATGCGCCATGGAGTGGCAGACGCCGAGGAAGGCATTCGCGAATGCCATACCCGCCATCGTCGCCGCATTGGCGACCCGCTCGCGCGCCTCGGGATCGGCTGCGCCCTTCTGATAGGCGGAGGGAAGATAGGTGAAAAGGAGTTTTAGTGCCTCTTTGGCAATGCCGTTGGTGTAATCGGTCGCCATGACGGACGCAATCGCTTCGAGCGCATGGCTCACGGCGTCGATCCCCGCGCAGGAAGTGAGTCCTTTGGGGATATTCATCATGAGATCGGCGTCCACGATCGCGATATCGGGCATGAGTTCATAGTCGGCAAGCGGATATTTTGTCCCGCTCGACTCTTCGGTAATGACGGCGAACGGCGTGACTTCGCTTCCCGTGCCCGCCGTCGAGGGAATGGCGACAAAGAGCGCCTTCTCCCCCATATGCGGGAAGGAGTAAACGCGCTTGCGGATGTCCGAAAAGCGCATCGCCATCCCTTCGAAGTCGACCTCGGGATGTTCGTACATGACCCACATGATCTTTGCCGCGTCCATGGGCGAACCCCCGCCGACGGCGACAATGACATCGGGTGAAAAACTTCTCATCATCTCGACGCCCTTTCTTGCGCAAGCGAGAGTCGGATCGGGCGTAACGTCGAAAAACGTCTCGTGCTCGATGCCCTCTTCGTGCAGAATTTCGTTGATCCGCGACGTAAATCCGCTGTCATAGAGGAATTTATCCGTCACGATGAAGGCGCGTTTCTTATGATAGACCTCCGCGCCGAGCTCCTTTAACGCGACCGCAAGACAGCCTCGTTTGAAATACACCTTTTCGGGCGCCCTGAACCACAACATATTTTCTCTCCTTTCCGCAACCGTTTTGATCTGTATCAGATGTTTTACGCCGACGTTTTCCGAAACCGAATTTCCGCCCCAAGAGCCGCAGCCGAGGGTCAGGGAAGGTGCGAATTTGAAGTTATACAGATCCCCGATCCCGCCGTGCGACGACGGCGTGTTGACGACAATGCGGCAGGTACGCATGACGTTTCGGAATTTTTCGAGCTTTTCCTTCCCCTCTCTCACATTGAGATAGATGGAAGAAGTGTGCCCGAGCCCGCCGTCTTTAATGAGCCTGTCCGCCTTGGCTACGGCGTCATCGAAGTTCTCGGCGCGGTACATCGCAAGGACGGGCGAAAGTTTTTCATGGGCAAAGGGCTCGGAAAGATCGACGCTTTCGACCTCCCCGATGAGGACCCTGCTTCCCTTGGGCGCTTCAAATCCCGAAAGACGGGCGATCGTTTCGGCGCTCTGCCCGACGATCCTTGCATTGAGGGCGCCGTTGATGATCATCGTTTTCCTGACTTTCTCCGTCTCTTCGGGCGTAAGGAAATATGCGCCGCGCTTCTTCATTTCCGCCTTAAAGTCGTCGTAGACGTCTTTGAGGACGATGACGGACTGCTCCGACGCGCAGATCATGCCGTTATCAAAGGTCTTGGAGTGCAGAACGGAAGAAGCGGCAAGTTTCAGGTCGGCCGTTGAGTCGATGACGGCAGGCGTATTGCCCGCGCCGACGCCGATCGCAGGTTTTCCCGAAGAATACGCCGCCTTGACCATGCCGGGGCCCCCCGTCGCGAGGATCATATCCGCCTCGCGCATGATCATTCCCGAGAGCGGCACGTTGGGCTGGTCGATCCAGCCGATGATACCGTCGGGCGCGCCTGCCTTGACCGCCGCTTCGAGCACGATCTTTGCCGCCTCGATCGTCGACTTCTTCGCACGGGGATGCGGCGAAATGATGAGCCCGTTTCTCGTCTTTAAGGAAATGAGACACTTAAAGATCGCCGTGGACGTGGGATTCGTCGTCGGAATGACGGCAGCGAGCACACCGATCGGCTCTGCAATGCGGGTGATGCCGTATCCCTCGTCGTGTTCGAGAACGCCGCAAGTCTTTGTATTTTTATAGGCGTTGTAGATATATTCCGAGGCATAGTGGTTTTTGATAACCTTGTCCTCGACGACGCCCATCCCCGTCTCCTCGACGGCGAGTTTTGCGAGCGGGATCCGCGCTTTGTTTGCCGCCATTGCTGCCTCGAAAAAGATCTTATCCACCTGTTCCTGCGTATAGGTTGCGAACCGCTCCTGCGCGGCGCGGACGTTTGCGAGAAGTTTTTTCAGCGATTCTTCATCGTTTACGATAAAATCCTTCATACTTCCTCCGACTAAAATACTCTTGATATCATCTTACCAAATATTCCCAAAAAAGTCAATATCCACACATAAAAAACGGGCGCACTAAAATGTGCACCCGCATTTAACTCTAATTTTATGCCCCTTCTATGACGCGGTTGTCAAGAACTGCGTCATACGCATATTCATCAAGATTCGTTACATTTTTTGAACCCGCATTAAAACACGAATTACTCGGAAGCACTTCCTGATTTTCCAAAAAGATTTTTGCACCGTTTTCTATTGTAACAGAATGCGAAGGTTCTGCGAGGTGCAACTCTCCATAGTACAAGTTGGGATCCCCTTGATATTTGGCAGGTGTGTGCTGTTGAGTACCGTTCCTTTGAGCGACAAAAAAGTAGAAATATCCCGATTGAGGGTTCACCGCATTGATCTTTGCGCTCGAACCTATCGTAACATGCGTGTCATTGATGAGCCCGACAACGGCACCCTCCGCATCTCTGGTGTAATTCGTCGTAACCATAACACCTGCCGTTATTCCCTTCTCAAGAGATAGGTTCAACGTACCGTTCATGGTGACTTCGCCGCCGCCGACACAATTGATGCCGTATACAAAAGTGTAGTCCTGCTTACCATACTTATTCGGATCTTTCGCATCGCCCTCGAGTGTAATCGTCGCACCCTTATCGACCGTAAGAACGCCGTTCGTATACACCTGAAGAGCTGAAGCGACCGTAACCCCGTTCAAATTGAAAGGATTTTTCCAAACAAGATTCGTACCTTCGCCCAGATAGAGCTCACTCTTATCTTCCGAAGTTCCGAAACCAACCATAAAAGGCGTGATATTGCCCTCGGCATTTATGGTCGTATTTTCTATTTTCATGCTTCCGCCATTGCCGATATAGATGCCTATACCGAACCCATAATCCTCCAAATGAGTTGAACCCTCAACACTGCTTGCGGTCGTTTTGCCGTTCATCTTGATCTCGGCGCCGTCCGAGAAATTCACCGTACCGCCGTCGACATAAACAGAATGGTCACTTGTTTCGTTGTTGACTTGGAACTTCACGCCCTCGACATTCAGCGTACCCTCGACGGTAAGTCCGTAATCGCCGTCCTCGTGAGAATCTCTGTTTCCGTTTACAGTCTTATAATCTACGATGAAGACGCCGCTTCCGCTCACTTCTGCCGATGCAGTCGAGTCGGTGATCGTAAGCGAACCGCCCTTTCCGACAGTCAATCCCTGATGCCCGCTCGCCGCTTCTTCGTTTTCCTTGACGACAGTCATAGTATTTCCGTTGACATCCAGCGTCAGATCTTTGTTTTCGCCGACTTCGAGCATATCTTCTTCGGTGACGCTCTTGTCGTCTCCGAGAATGACTGTGCCGTTCTGTTCGGCTTGCTCAAACACCTCGGTCAAAGAGGAATCCTTTTCCACTTCGTAGAGATATCCATGATCAGGGGAATAGGAACAGAACGAACATTTTTGGACCGTTTCGCCCGCATACGAAAAATCATGCAAATCATGCTTTTCGGGGTTCGCGGGAAGAATGACGGCATAGGACGTATGGCAGGACGGGCAATATTTCACCCCGATCCCGGGAACGACGCAGAAGCTCTCGTAAACGACCTGCGTCTCTGCCTCCGCAAGCCCCGCATGATCGCAGGAAGAGCTCTCATCGAGCGTCGTCATCTGATAGTTGCCGCTCTGTCCGTTTTCAAACGTGATGCTTAAAACATCGTTTTCCAAAATATCGTAATGCTCAATGGAAGCCGATGACCATGTGCCGTTTTTCTTGCGGAAGAAATCGCCGTTTTCCGTTACAAAACAGACGTCTCCGTCCTCTCCGAGTGTATCGGCGGGAAATCCTTCGGGGATCATCAAAACTGACCCGTTCAAAACGGTCTCCTGTCCTACGGGGGAATGTTCGGCTGAACCATTGTCAGTCTGTCCGCATGCCGCAAGGCCGAGGGTGAACCCGACCGTGCAGGCGCATGCAAATGCTCCGATCAAAATCTTTTTCATGTGCCTCCTCCTTTCATGTCGCGTTGGACCGGTTAATGTTTTTTGTTTGTCATGGAATGACAAACAGCCCCCATGGGGGCTAAAAATTTACGTTCGATCTGCTGCGAAATTATTTTATTACCTTATATTATAGTATAAGGAAAAGATAATGTCAAGAAATTTTTACTTCCGATTCAAAAAAATTAAAAACGAGCCCGCCGAAAAGCGGGCTCAAACATACGCATCAAGTCAAACGATTTCGGAAGAAAGTTCGAAAAATTCCGAAAAATTCTTTTCCCCCGTGATCCGAAAGACGCGTAAGACATAATCGTCCTCGATCATGAATAAATTTTCCGACAAAATTTTCAGTTTTACCGTATCGCTTACCAAGCGGAGCTTCGCGTTCATATCGCACTCGCCCGTATATTCGGTAAATTCAAATGCGCTTAGCCCTTTGAACTCGCCCAATTTCACGCTTTCCGTCCCGCAGGTGAAAACCGCAAAGGAATCCCACCTGTCCGTCATATCGGGATACGTGATAAAGGCACTGCATTCCTGCTTTGGGGAAGAAAGGTGATAGAGCTTCTTTTCAAAGTGATAGTAAATGCCGTTCACGTACACATTTTCGTTTGAGATGAACAGCGTAAACTTGTCGTCCTTCGTAGAAAGATCGTATTGTACATATCCCCCGCCCGTGATAACTCCCTCATCCTCGGGGATCTCTTTCACGGAAGAGAGAAGGATCTCTTCGTATACATTTTGAATGTCATCGCGGTCGGTCGAATAAGAGATCTCTCTGAAAAGCCCCGGGGCGACCCCGATCGCGGCGATCTCCATGCGGATCTCGGAAATATCCTCCTCGTGCAAAGATCCGATCCAGGGATAGAGGGAGGAGAGCATTTCATAGTGCGGCTCCTCCGCTGCGTCATCGTGAGCGCCGTTCGGTTCTTTATTCCCACCTTGCGCACCGTCCGATCCTTCCCTTTGGCTCTCTTCTTGCGGATCCCCTGCGGACTCCCCCGCTCCGCCGCATGCGGTAAGCCAAAATAGGCACGAAAGGCTCAGGCAGAGCAAAACCGTAAAAAATCTTTTCATTGCTTCCCCCAATCATGCACATCGGGCAGGGATCCTGTGAATCCGACGCTCCCGACGCAGAGGCAATGCGAACCGTAGATATGCGCATTCGGATTGTCGTGCACGTATTTATTTTCCTGTTCAACGTCTGAATCGAACCGTATTTGCAGGATCTCCCCCCCTTCGACGTCGAACTGATAGAGGATCGCGCCTGAGCCGACGTCTCTCTGCGGCCTCCCGATCAAGGCTACGACCTCGTCGAGGCTCATGCCAACGGTGATCTGCCCGCATTGCTCCTTTGTGGGAAGGGACGTTTTATCGGGATCGAGCCACGTCGAGGGGTTCTCTTTGTCGAGAACCTCGACCCCGTCGACCGTCAGCTCTCCGTCCGCACGGGCAAGTTTCACGCGCCTGATATAACCGTCGTTAAAGGAATAATCGAGGGAGAGCTCTGAGGGGCCCGTATAGGACGGAATGCCGATCGTCTCCACCGCTTCGATCATGCTCTTATTCCTCACGCTGTCGAAACTGTCGTCGCGGTAGACTTGCTTTTCGTAGCTGTAATGCTCTGCGATCTCCCCGCCGCGGATGACGAAAACGTGGTTTCTCCCGTCCTCGGCAAAGGCAAGATCTTCGAAAAAGAGGCAATCGTGCTCCTTCAAAAGCGCAACGGTGGCATTGTCGTAAAGATGATCTTCGGGTGTGCTCCCCGCACTTCCCGTGTCTCCTTCCGTCTCCCCGCCCGTCTCGCCTATGGAAGGACCTCCCGTGGACGGCGTTCCGTCCGGCGTCTGCGGCGCGGAGGGTGCGGAAGGGTCTGCCTGAGAGACGGACTCACCGCCGTTCTCCCGAAACAAAACAGCCGTCGGAATGATGATCGCGGCAACGAGCACGATCGCCGCCGCGCTCAGAAGACCCCAAAATCTCCTGCGGGAGCCCGCCTTTTCATGCTTGCGGGAGGATCCGCGGCGGTATTTTTCGGAGTCGATCTTTCCTTCGATCTCTTCAAAAGAACTCGCCGAACCGAGCGAATCGGCGAAATCTTTCAAGAATTCTTCTTCGATCTTCTTCATTGTTTCCCCCCTCCTGCGTTTTTGTATTTCTTCAAAGCGCGGTAATATTTCGTCTTGACCGTCCGTACATTTTGTTCCAGCTTCGCAGCAATATCCTCAAACTTAAAATCGTCGACGAGGTGAAGAAGAATGATGCGGAGATCTTCTTCGGACAGCACCCTCTTCATATCCAAAATCAGGGCCTCGAAGCCGCCGTTTCGGTCGATATCCTCGGGCATGTCGAACGGAAATCCCTCTTCATCCATCAAAACGACTTTGCCGTTTTTCTTCCTCATATCGAGCGCAAGATTCTTTGCGATCACCGTCAGATAGGACTTCACGGACGTACGGACGCTTTCCGCATGGTTGAAAAAATTGACAAACGTCTCCTGCACGACGTCCTCGATATCCGCTTTTTCCTTGAGATAGCGCGCCGCGATAAAACACACCAAAGGCTTGTACTTGGTGTAGAGATATTGAAATGTGGCTTTCGGCTCATCCCTTTTACCCGAACGGATCGCAGAATAAAGCCGTTTTTCGTCGGTCATGCCCGAATTTCCTTTTTCATAAAATAAGACGATCGAGAGTTCCGAAAAGTTTCATTTTTTGGATTTTTTATGAAAAAACAGCTTCCGCGGAGTCATGTGAAAGCCGTTTTTTCTCAAATTTCATGTGGTCGGGTTCAATCGTTCAAAAGACGCAGCTGTTTTTCGATCTTCCCCTTCATATCGAGATATTTCTCCTTCTTCGCCCTCTCGTCGTCCACGAGCTTTTGGGGCGCCTTTGCGACGAAATTTTTATTCAGGAGCTTGCCGTCCGCGCGGGCGATCTCTCCCATCACGCGGTCGAGTTCTTTTTCGAGCCGCGCCTTCTCCTTCTCGATATCGACAAGTTCGCCGAGCGGCACGAACAGATGCCCGATCTCGCAGACATGGGAGACCGTTTTCTCTCCCGCTTCCTCTCCCTTTTCGATAAAATCGATCTCGCTTGCGCCCGCAAGGCGGAGAATGGACTGTTTGTTGACGGAGATGAGCCGCTTCTGTTCGGTCACGAGGAAGAGACGCACCTTTCTCGAGGGCGGGCAGCCGACTTCCGTCTTCATTGCGCGCACTGCTTTGACAAGATCGATGATCCCCTCGAACGTTTTTGCCTCTTTCTTATAGGACAGCTTGGTGTTGTAGCGGGGATAGTCCGCCATGATGATCTTCCCCCGCTTCCCGGGAAGATATCCGTAGATCTCTTCCGTCACGAAGGGAATGAAGGGATGGAGAAGTTTCAGAATATTTTCAAGCACAAAGACGAGCACGCCGAGGGCGCCGCGCTTCTTCTCGGGATCGCTGCCGTAGAGAGCGGGCTTCGAAAGTTCGATGTACCAATCGCAGAAATCGCTCCAAACGAAATCGGTGAGCTTGTCCGCCGCGATCCCCAAATCATATTTTTGCATGGAGAGCGTCGTCTCGCGGATGGCGGTCTGCAAGCGGGAGATGATCCACCTGTCCGCAGGTTGCAACCTGATCTCGCCGAGCGACGGGATCTCGCAGTCTACATTCATGAGCACAAAACGGGACGCGTTCCAGATCTTATTGATGAAATTGCGGGCGGCTTCCACTTTCGCCTCGGTAAAGCGGGTATCGTTCCCCGGGGCAACGCCCGTCATGAGGGATAGTCTCAGGGAATCCGCGCCGTATTTTTCGATGACTTCGAGCGGATCGATCCCGTTCCCGAGGGACTTACTCATCTTTCTGCCCTGCTCGTCGCGGACGAGGCCGTGGATGAGAACGTCGCGGAAGGGAACTTTCTCGGTATATTCGATGCCAGAGAACATCATGCGCATGACCCAAAACGGTATGATGTCGTACCCCGTCACGAGCGCATCCGTCGGATAGAAATAGTTGAATTCGGGGGTCTTTTCGGGCCAGCCGAGGGTAGAAAAAGGCCAGAGCGCAGAGGAGAACCACGTATCGAGGCAATCTTCTTCCTGCCGAAGATGGGTGCCGCCGCAGACGGGGCAAACGGTCGGCGTCTCGCGGGCGACGACCGTCTCTCCGCAATCACAGTACCAGACGGGGATTCGGTGCCCCCACCAGAGCTGGCGGGAAATGCACCAGTCGCGGATATTTTCAAGCCAGTTGAAATAGATCTTCGCAAAACGGTCGGGCACGAACTTCGTCTTGTTCTTCATGACCGCGGCGATCGCGGGCTTGGCGAGCGGCGCCATCTTGACGAACCATTGCTTGGAAACAACGGGTTCCACGACGGCGTGGCATCTGTGGCAATGCCCCACGTTATGGGTATGCGGCTCGATCTTGACGAGGAGGCCGAGCTCTTTCATCTTATTTACGATGCGCTTTCTCGCTTCATAGCGGTCGAGCCCCGCAAACTCCCCGCAAAGTTCGTTCATGGAGCCGTCGTCCCCCATCACACGGATCATGGAAAGGTTATGGCGGAGCCCCACTTCGAAATCGTTGGGATCATGGGCGGGCGTGATCTTCACGGCGCCCGTCCCGAACGCGGGATCGACGTATTCGTCGGCGACGACGGGGATCTTTCTGTCCGTCAGGGGGAGAAGAAGGGTTTTCCCGACAAAGCGCGCATATCTTTCATCGGCGGGATTGACCGCAACGGCGGTATCGCCGAGCATCGTCTCGGGACGGGTCGTCGCGATGACGATCTTTTCGTCCGATCCCTCGACGGGATAGGCAAAATGCCAAAAGTTGCCCGCGTCCTCCGTGTGCTCGACCTCTTCGTCCGAGAGCGCCGTTTTGCAATCGGGGCACCAGTTGATGATGCGGCTTCCGCGGTAGATCAATCCCTTTTCGTAGAGGCGGCAGAAGGCTTCGCGCACGGCCTTCGAGCACTTTTCGTCCATGGTGAAGGTGAGGCGCGACCAGTCGCAGGAACAGCCGAGTTTTTTGAGCTGCCCGACGATCGTTCCACCGTACTGCTCCTTCCACGCCCATGCGCGGCGCAAAAACTCTTCCCTGCCGAGTTCTTCCTTGCTCGTCCCCTCTTCGCGCAGTTTTTCGACGATCTTATGCTCCGTCGCAAGGGACGCATGGTCGGTCCCGGGCAGCCACAGGGCGGAATAGCCCTGCATGCGTTTGAAGCGGATCACGATGTCCTGCATCGTCTCGTCCATGGCGTGCCCCATATGGAGTTGCCCCGTGATATTGGGGGGCGGCATCATGACGGTAAAAGGGATCTTTGCGGGATCGATCTCCGCACGGAAGCAGTTTTCTTCCGTCCACTGCGCGTAGATGCGCTCTTCAAAATCTTTGGGATCATAGGTTGTCTGCATTTCTTTCATAGAACCACCGCCATTCGCAAGGCGCGAACACTCATAATTATATCTTAAAATTTTTGCATTGTCAACCATAAGCGGGGCGGGCATAGAATGTAATATCCTATTTTTTACGGAGACGACTATGAAAAAAATTTTGGCAACCTTCGGAGCGCTCCTCTTTGCGCTCCTTCCCCTCTCCGCCTGCGGCGGAGATAACGACGGCCTTACGACCGTCCGTATCAATGAAGTGACCCATTCCGTGTTCTACGCGCCCATGTATCTTGCCGATTCCCTCGGCTATTTCGAGGAAGAAGGCATCAAGATCGAGCTCACGAACGGAGGCGGCGCGGATAAAGTGATGACGGCGGTGCTTTCGGGCGACGCCGACATCGGTTTTTGCGGTCCCGAGGCGGCATTCTACGTTGCGACGGGCGGCACGAGCGACACGCCCACCGTATTCGGCCAGCTCACCATGCGGGACGGCTCCTTCCTCGTCGGAAGAAAACCCGAGCCCGGCTTCAAATGGGAAGATCTTGCGGGGAAAAATATCCTCGCGGGCAGACAGGGCGGCGTTCCCGCAATGACCTTTGAATACATCCTGAAAGAACATCACGTCGAGAATTACACGCTCAATTTCGACGTATCCTTCAATAACATGACCGCGGCGTTCCTCGAAGGCACATCCGACTACTGCACGATGTTCGAGCCCGTTGCCTCCGAGGTGCAGGCGGCGGGAAACGGCTACATCGTCGCGGCGGTCGGCGAGGCGAGCGGCGAGGTGCCCTATACGAGCTATATTGCAAAAAAATCATGGCTGAATAAGAACACCGATGTCGCAAAGGGCTTTCTCCGCGCTATGCTGAAAGCCGTGAAATACGCGCAGGAAGAGACCCCCGAAAAGATTGCGGAGGGACTCACCAAGGCGTTCCCGGATACTTCGAAGGAATCGCTTGCGACGAGTATCCGCAGCTATCAGGGCATCAACGCGTGGAAGAGCGATATGCAGATCACCGAAAGCAGCTACAACCGCCTCCTCGACATCATCGATGAAGCGGGCGAACTTACGGAGCGCATCCCCTTTGCAACGCTCGCGGACAACAGCCTTGTCAAGGAAGTATACGAAGAACTCTTTTAACGACTGAACGGAAGGCACGCCTATGAAAAACGAAATTCTGCGCTTTGAGGACGTAACATTCACCTATCATACAAGGCGCGGAGAGACGACGGCGGCGGACGGACTCACCTTCTCGGTTCGGGAAGGTGAATTTGTTGCCATCATCGGACCCTCCGGCTGCGGAAAAACGACCCTTTTATCCCTCGCGGCAGGGCTTCTTTCCCCCTCTTCGGGAACAGTGACGCGTTCGGGAAGTTGCGGCTATATGCTGCAAAAGGATGAGCTCTTCCATTGGCGCAACATCGAGAAAAATATTTTTTTGCCGCTTGAGATCAAGCACCAGAACACGGCGGAGCGCCGCAAACAGGCGATCGGGCTCGCAAAAAAATACGGGCTCGGGGAGTTTTTAGAGAGCTTCCCGCCCCAGCTTTCGGGCGGCATGCGGCAAAGGGCGGCGCTCATCAGGACGCTTGCAACGGAGCCCGACATTTTACTCCTCGACGAGCCCTTCTCGGCGCTCGACTACCAGACAAGGCTCAAC